>CAZSEG010000005.1:37000-50735 GCA_964605875.1 uncultured Chitinophagaceae bacterium | reverse complement strand
CAAATCCCGAAGTTCAGCATATTGAAAATATGAGCGCAATCGGTGTGCAACTAATGGATAGTTCGCGCATCAACAGCAATATAGACAGTGCGCACAACGGCTACGCGCCTTTGTTGCAGGCGTATTCGGGCAAAGGAGTAATTGTTGGAATTATTGACGGTGGAATTTATTTTGAGCAACCTGATTTTAAACATCCCGATGGCACAACGCGCATCCGTTATATTTGGGATCAGCCCGTAACAAATCCTACCGTGCGACCGCAACCTTACAACTACGGACAAGAGTGGAACTGGATAGATATTAACGCTAATAAATGCACGCATATTCCACCATATAGTTCAAGTGAATATGGTCATGGAACTTGTGTTGCGGGAATCGCAGCAGGCAATGGAAGAAGTTTGACTTACGATACTTTGCGTTATCGCGGTGTGGCTTATGAAGCTGATATTATTGCTGTGCGCGTTCCGCTTGGCGGCTCGACAACAAGTTTTCTTTCGCGTATTGCCGATGCGGTAGATTATATCTTCAAAAAAGCCGATGCGCTCGGAAAACCCTGTGTTATCAATACTTCCGTAGGAACTTATTGGGGTTCGCGCGATGGAAGAGATTTCGCTTCACGAATTATTGACAGCTTATTGGAACAGAAAAAAGGACGTGTTTTAGTTGCAGCAGCAGGCAATGCAGGCGATTTAAAATTTCATGCAAGACATGATGTGAATGGTGATTCGGCTACTACTTATTTCAAATACAATATTTCAAATGGAGATGCTTCTTTTGAATTTTGGGCTGATACTGCCGACCTGAATAATGCGGAATTTGTAATTGGTGCTGTGAGTGCAAAAACCGGTAATCTGATTGATACTGTTCAAACAGAACAATTAAACATTTTACGCAATTTTAATATTGGAGTAGATCCACTTATTCGCAAGCTGTACGTTGATGGAGGTAATCAATTGCTTGCAGATGTAACTGTTTTATCGGAAATAGAAAATGGTATCTATCATTTAGGTGTTATTGTAACTCCTGTTGATACCAACCGTTTACTTTATTGGAAGTTTCAAACTTTTGGCAAAGCTAAGTTGGATATTTGGGCTACTTCTAATCCTAATATTCTCGGCACTTCCGATATGGTGAATGTTTTACCAAATCTGATAATAAAACCCGATTACCGTTTTCCCGATTCTTTATCAACTATGGTTTCAAGTTGGCAGAACAGTAATAAAGTAATTTCTGTTGCCAATTATGATAACCGCACCGGTTATTTTGATATTGATTCCATTTACAGAAATATGACTGTAACGGGTGGTGAAATTCCCGGAAAACAGCACGCAACCTCCAGCTTGGGACCAACGCGCGACAACAGATTGAAACCCGACATCAGCGCACCGGGCAGCACAACTATTACTACGGGTGATTTGCGTTTGATAAACGGGCAACCGGGCACTACTTACACAGGCTATGTAAGTAATCCCAACAGGTTTAAAGTTGCACTTGGCGGCAAGCATATCCGAAATGGCGGAACTTCAATGGCTTCGCCTGTTGTAGCCGGTTTAGCAGCGTTGTATTTAGAAAAAAGACCGACTGCGCGTTGGGATGAAATCAAGCAGGCAATTATCAATACCGCCAAACGCGACAGCTTTACAACTGCTGATGCAAATTATGCTTACGGCAACGGAAAATTGAACGGCTTCCGTGCTTTGTTGGAAGAGTTCGTCTATGGCTGTCAGGATACAGGTTCTATCAATTATCTTCCTTCTGCAACATTGGATACAGGCGGTTGCGTGAAAAGAGTTTATGGTTGCACCGATGCCGAAGCCATCAATTATTCAAATGCCGCAAACGTGAATAACGGCACTTGTGTTTATGAAGTAGAAACAGGAATTGGAAAAACTATTTCAGCCAAGAAAATCGGTGTGCGCACTTATCCGAATCCGTTTACCAACGAAACGTTTTTTGCCATTGACGGATTGCAACAAAATTTCAATAATGCCGAAATTGTCATCAACGATATGATTGGCAGAACAGAAGATAAAATCAATGTTACAAAAGGCAATTTTCAATATCGTTTAGCCAACCAGTCGCTGCCGAGTGGCGTGCATTTATACAAGTTGGTTGTTGATGGAAAAACTGTTTATACGGGTAAGGTGGTTAAGTATTAAAGTAGCTATTTTAAGTAAATCACCTTGAAAAAAAATTTGCGCCTAAAAATTGTTCTCTTTTGTTTTCAATTTTTGTTCCTTTTTGTTTTCCGAATTTCAACAGCAACAGTTTGAATATTACATTACCCTTAATTTTTTGTCGGGAGATAACGTACAAAAATAGCGTGAGTTATGGATTAACTACAAGTTGAGTTAGTGTTATAGCCCTTTATGCGGTTTTAAATCGAACGCCAATTCATATCTGCCTGAAAGACCCGATTATGCGATTGATGTCGCTGTTGTATTTCAGTTTGCGCTCCTCCCCTCTTGTCCATGCGCAGATTTGGTAGTTAAAGCCATTGTTGCCTTTTAATGAATAATGCGTATAGAAAATTTTCTCCTCGCCCATATTGCCGAACACTTCCGCGCGAATACCCGATAACTTATCCAACTCCACAATTGCCGAATCTGACACAACGGGATTGGTAAGCACATTCTTTATCACAGCAATATTAGCCGATACATAAGTGCCAAAGTCTTGTGGCAAGGTATCAGTTTTTTCCTTTACCACAATTACATACACGCTGCGGAAACGGTTGCGGTATTGAAACGCTGCACCTTCCTTTAGCTCAGAAGTTTTTTCCATCCACGAAGGCACTTCTATGGTAAACTCATTATTCACATTCACCTTATCCCACTGCTCTTTGTATTTACAGGATGAAACAGTAAAAGCAAAAAAGGTAAAAGCAAAAATCAGTTGATAAATTTTCTCTCTCATAATTCACTCAAAATTCGCTTCATAAAAAAGGGCGGCTAAAGCCGCCCTTTCATGTAATCAGATTTATTTCTTTTTGTTCGGAGTTGTGAATCCGGGTCCTGTTTTCACTTCCGGTACAACCTCGCCACCGTATTCAAATTCAGGAGCATCATCCGGTCTGTCCACTATAATTTTGAACTCCACACGCCTGTTTCTTGCGCGTCCTTCCGGATCGTCATTGCCGTCAGGCAATTCGTTTGCAACAGCAGGTTGTTTTTTACCGAATGTTTTAACCACAATACGCTCTTTGGCAAGTTTATTTTTGATTAAGTATTTCTTAACCTCTTCTGCCCTGCGTTGAGAAAGTTTATCGTTGTATTCGTCAGTACCTTTCGCATCGGTGTGTCCTTGAACTTCAACCAACCATCCCGGGTTTTGAGCCAACAATGACAATACTGAATCGATTTTTGCACCGTAGAATGCAATCACGTTGCTCTTGTCAAACTGGAAGTAAACGTTTTCGATTTTGATTTTCTTTTTCAAAACAGGGTCAATGTAGAACACTTTGAAAATGGTATCCTTGTCTTCATCTTCGCTAACCGAGAAGTTATCAATAGAAGGCCAGAAATTATCTTTAGTGCCATTCATTTTATATGAAGTTCCGCGTTTCAAAGGCATGATAAACGGATCGGCAGTGGTAAGCGCGTTAGTCTGCAATTCAAAGTTTTTGCCGTCCACTTTGTACAAAGAAGCATCCACACCGGCAATTGGTGTTTGAGCCGGATCATCGCGCTTAACAAAAATACCTTTCAAGAATATTTCGTTCTTAATAACAACACTGAAAATATCATCGCAGCAGGTAGAACCGCGTTGTGATGTTGTACCCTCACGGTTAGAAACCATAAAGCCTTTCGCGCCTTTATCATCCAATGCAAAATACAAATCATCCGCGCCTGTGTTGATTGGCACACCAAGATTGCTTACTGCACCAAAGTTACCCGGAGTTCCCGATACTTTGAACACATCCAAACCGCCTAAGCCGGGATGACCTGTTGATGAAAAGTAAAGTGTGTTTGTAGCTTCATTGTAAGAAGGCGTTACATCATCACCTGCCGTGTTCACTTCATTACCCAAACGTTGTGGTGCTTCAAACGAGCCATCATTATTCATAGTTGAATAGTAGATGTCGAAATCTCCGCCATTGCCACGATTGCTTGAAAAATAAAGAATGGTTTTGCCGTCTTTGGTTTTGCCGAAAGCAGGATGTGTAGAACTTGTTTCAGCCCTGTTAAGGTTTTTCAATTCCTCCGGCTCGCCCCAACTGCTGCCTTCTTTTTTAGAGCGGTATAATTTACAAAGCATAACGCTCAACTTAGACTGGTCGCATTTTGTGAAAACCAAATGCGTTTCATCTTTGTTGTAAACTGCGTTACCCACGTGTGTTTTGCTGTCGTTTGGCGGTGAAGGCAAAGCAGTAGGCTCGCTCCAAGAACCACCTTTTTTCTCAGCAATAAAAATGCTTGTGAAGTAATCGTTTTTAGCCAAATCAACATTAACCGCTGTATCAGATTTGAAAGCTGAATACAACAAACGGTTATTGCTCAAAGGTTTCGGAGCAAAGTCCTGCAAAGGATGGTTGATAGTTTCATTTTCGTGAACCACTTTGATTTTTGTAGGCGCGGCAATTAAAGCCAAAGCCGTATCGCAACCGGCAATTTCTGCTTTTGTTGCGCTTTTCAAAGCAGGATAATCGGCAGCATCTTTCGATTTTGCAAACTCCTGAAACTTGGTTTTTGCCTCGCTGTATTTTCCGTTAGCCTTTAGCATTTGGGCATAATAGAAATTGTCTTCGGGATATTTGCCTGCATCTTTATCCAATACCCTTTTATAGTATTGTTCGGCTTTTTTGTAATCGCGCAAATAGCGATTCAAGTCCGCCAATTGATGCACACGGGCAATCTTATCAGGTTTTGCCTTCACAACATCTTCCAAATAATCGGCTGCATTGTAATAGCTGCCGCTTTTGAGTTGCGCCTTGGCAATACGGTACTTCTTAGCCGTTTTTGCTTTAGGATACTTTTGAACCTTTGGTCCTGAGCCGCCATCTTGTGCTACAACAAAAAGCGGCAATAAAAATGCGAGAATAAGTAATCTCATGTCTAAGGCTTAGTTTTCTGAGTGTACAGAATAATTTTGGTGAATAATAAATGGTGGAATTAGAATCTTGGATTGAACAACCAGTTGTACTCTTTCGGAGTAACAGGTTTGAATATGTATGATAATGAAATCTCAAAAGCATTTGGCGCACGACCGCTTGCCGCTGCTTTCACATCTTTGGCAATAGGTCCTAAACCTATATCATAAGCAAAACCTACACGTATTCTTTTGTATTCAAGTCCTGCTTTTGGAATGATTGCAGAAGTGAGCGTGCTGTTCACGCCTGTGTTCAAACGACTCCACAATCCCAAGAATAAAGTTGCTTTATCTTCGGGTTTGTTAATCACATGAATACCTGCCGTTAAGCCGAATGTTCCTTCATGCGCTTTTGCCTGTGTTTGGAACAAGAAGCCCGGCAACAAAACCACTCTTTTTATATCGGCTTGGAAACCTGCATTCACTTGAAAACGCAAAGGCAATTTTGCATTGTTGCTGCTGCTCAGATATTGCTCTTTAGGCTGCGTTAAATTCATTGCCGAAAAACCTGTATTCAAACTCAGATTTTTAAGCAGGATAAAGTTTGCATTCAAACCAACGTTCATGTTGAAACGGGTAAGCCTGTCGCTTGTGAATGTTTCACCCGCAAGGTTTTGGTCGTAATCAAGATTCGGCAGGAAGCCCGAACCGAACTGGAATCTCGAGTTATTCAAACTTTTGATGAACACGCCTCCCTGAATCCCCAATCCGATTGTAACTTTCTTTTTGGCAAAAGCCTGATGCCATGCCGCGCTCACCATAATCTGGTTGGTGCTGAAAGTGCTTTCGTTTTGTTGGTCATTGGTAAAGTGCAATCCCACACCTAATTTACTTCCTTCAATTTTTGTGCCTTCAAACTTATCGTCCAAAAGCGCAAAATCAACACCTACGGAAGGCGTTGAAAAGAAAGGTTTAACATTGGATACACCCAACCACTGGTTGCGGTAAATTCCCGTGAAACGGAACAGACCGTCAAAGTCTCCGGTCGCAGCGGGATTCAATGTCAGAGGTGCAGCATAATACTGCGAAAAGTGGATGTCCTGTGCAACACTTGTCAGTGATGCTGTGGCTAAGGCTAATGCCGTGAGTATTCTACGCGCCATTCGTTTTAGTTTGATTGTTACCCTTTTAGTTTTATTACTACCTTGTTTTTTCGGGGTGCTATATTAGGGATTATTTCCAAATCGTTGCAAATTATTTAATTAAAGTCATTACGCCATGTGCAATAAACAAATCATTTACGTTGGGATTGTTGGTATTTGGCGTTAAAACCTGTGCCGAATAATAATATGTCCCGTTCGGCTGAACTGCTCCATTCAGCTTTCCGTTCCATCCCGAATCGGGCAATGTGAAGTCGCAATCAACACATTCATACACCAACTGACCCCATTGATTATAGATTCTTAAATATCCGAAAGATGCTGTTGAACCAACAGGCAAATACGGTTTGAAATAATCGTTTTTGCCATCGCCATTTGGTGTAAATGAATTTGGAAAAGCATACAAGCCCGGAGGCAGAATGGTAAGCGTAACGGTATCGTATCCAACACAACCATGTTCTGTGTCTGTAACCTTCACCAAATATGTAATGGTTGAATCGGGTTTTGAACGTACATTTTTTAAAGTAGTATCTTCAAGGAAAGTTGGCGGCTGCCACGAATATTCAAACGTGCTTTCGTAGCTCAAACTATCAACATAAACCGTTGTTTCCTGACCGGAAAGCAATGCGTATTTTTCCGCTTTTGCTTTTACCTGCAAACAATAGAAAGTTGCATGAACGCTTGCCGCTACTTCACAACCATCATTACTTGTAACCGTTACGGAATAATTACCTGTTGTATCTGCACTGATGGTTTCCGTTGTTGCGCCTGTGTTCCATCTGTATGAAGTTACATCGCCTCTGACAATTGGCGCAAGTAAAATACTTCCTCCGCAATCGCAGGTATGCGTATCCTGACCCAACGTAACCGTTGGCGCAGGAATAGTTGAAACCGTAATTGAATCAATCACCCTGCAACCTGTGTTATCGAATGCAGTAGCGGTGTAAGTAGTGGTTGATTGCGGTGAAGCAGTTGTGGTTAATGAAGTTGGTGAACTTAATGTTGCCGAAGGTGTCCATGTTATACTTGCAGCCGCTCCGGTGAATGAAAGCAGGGTTGTTTCATTCGGACATAAACTTGTTTTTGTTGCCGAAATAGTGTAAGGAAAACTTCCGATTGAAACATTCACCGTGTCGTAAGTTTTGCAGCCGTTTGTAAAATGCCCCGTAACCACATATTGCGTATTGGCGGAAGGATTTGCATAAACCGTATCATTTAATGTTTCGTTCAACCCTGTTGCGGGCGACCATTCAAAAGTAGTTAATGTCGCGCCCGATAATGAAGGAATAAATCTCCATGCCTCAGGTGCAGCGGTGGCAAAGTTGGCATTGTTTCTTCCTGTCGGAAAAACACCTGCCGTGCCTGCAAGATTTTCAATACCGATTGTTTTTGTACCGCTTGCTACCACAGGTTGCAAATGCACTTCAATCAAGTGCGTGGATTCATACAATTGAATCTGAAATGTTACATACTGATTTTGCCCCACAACCAACACATTATCCCATTCAATTACAAAGCAACGGTTAGGGAAAGTTCCCGTTTCAAAAGTTGTTATATCGCCTGCTCCTCCGCTAAGTCCGTTTGCATTTAGGTCGTCCCAAATTCCCGCTATTAAATTGTTGGGCGTTCCGGTTGCAGGAATAGTTGCATTGGCAGAACCCGCGCCCGTAAACGTTGTAAACGTGATAAAGCCGTTTTCATTCAATGTGGCTGTTGTGTAATCTGCGCAATAGAATTTAAAAGGAAACGGTAAATTGATGCTTGCATTCCTGTTATTTCCGGTAGCCGCTGCCGGAAACGGAGCAAGCGTTTTATTGCCGGAAGTTTTAAAACCGAACGGAGTAGTCATCAAAGAATAAGTTTGCACACAAACCTGCGGAACGGGGTTCAGAACCTTTGCAGTAAGTTCGGCAAGTTCATTGTTGCATATCTGAATATCATCACTTGCTTTTATCAAAACAGCAGGATCAACAAACAGCGAAATTGCCGTATCACCCGAACAAGTGCTGTCGCTTACAACAATATTGTAAACCAAATTTTCGTTTACAATCACTGTTGGATTTAATGCCGTATCGCTGCTCAATCCCGCGCTTGGATTCCATTGAATATTGTAAGAAGGAATCGGCAGTTTACCAAAAATAAAACGAGTATTCGGGCGTTGAGTGGTGGTTGCCTGATAAGCCAGTGTGCAACCTGACGCTGCATCGGTATTTACATAATTTGTTGCGCCTGTAAATGCCGTAGTGTATTGAACCAAATCATAAGCCGACCATGTACTGTTATCAAAACAAACTTCAATTATCAGATGGGATTGCCCGTCCCAGTTGAATGGCGCGGTTAAAGCAAAACTGTTCCATGAATTGGCTGTGGTTGTGTAAGTGCCGGAATAAACAGTAAACATATTTGCCGTTACAAATTGCCCGGTCGGAAGCTGCGCAAACGTTGTGCCGCCCATTTTTACCTGCAAATTATTGAATGGCGCGGTGCTGCCTTTTGTGGTAACAAAAAACTGCACATCCGTAATCACGCCCGCGCTTAAACCCGATGCTGAAAGTTCCGCTGCACGGAATAAATACTGCACTCTGCCGTCTTCCCAAAGCGAACGGAAAGGCGTTGGTGTTGAGCCATCCGTAGTTGCCACGCCAACCTGCGGAAAAGGAAACGGAAAATCGCAATTCGGGCATGGGTCGGCAGGGTTTTGATTCAGCCCCGTTTGTATCGAAATAACTTCTGTAAACAACTGAACTTCCGTTCCCGGACACACATAATTGGAACTTGGCGTTACGCGCACTTTAGGTCCCAAACCCTGAACATTTACCATTAAGCTGTCTTTAATCACGCAGCCGTCTTTTGAGCGGATTTCAACGCTGTAATTTGTAGTTCCGGCAGGGCGCACTCTGGTTGTTCCCGATGTCGGATTATCCACTGTTGCAGCCGGTGTCCATGAATAAGTAAAAGGTGCTTCGGAAGCGGGCGTTGGCGTAACCGTCAGTTCCGCGCTTTGATTCAAACAAATAGTAGAATCATCTGCCGCAACCGAAACGCTGAAAGAATTTACCGTAGTAATCGTAATCGTATCTCTGTCCTTGCAACCGCCAATCAAATCGCCTTTCACGATGTAAGTTCTTGGCGAAACAGTCGGCACAACAATTACGGTGCTGCTGTCGCTGCCGTTTACAAAAGTAAAATCTGTTGCAGGCGACCAGTTGTAATTTTGCGCTCCTTTCGCCTGAATAGTGATTGCTCCTCCAGCAGTGCAATAAACTCTGTCGGGACCAAGATTTACACCTTTGTTTATCGTCAGTTCATAAGTCAAAATCTGCCTGCCTTCTGTTGGGCAAGCACCATCCGAAATCACGAGTGTAATATACCGTGTGCCTGTATCATTGCCTGTTGGTGTCCATCCCACAGTTATCAGCACAGAATCGGGACGGTTATTCAACGGAGTAAGCGTTAATGAAGCACCCGGCAAAGCCGTAGCAATGTTTGAAGATACTTTTATGGTTTGTCCGTCTTTATCTTTTGCAGGAATTGAAAAAGTTAAAGCCGATCCCGGGCAAACACCCAGTGAGCCTGAGCCTAAAACAGTAGCTCCGGTAACATTGGCATTAGATAAAGTATCATTCACGGTTGGCGGAGCGTTCGTGCAACTGATAACCACAAACTGAATATCCCTGATGGTACTTCCTACAAACACACCATTTCTGTATTCATCCACGCGCACGGCTATCGTGTAGTTGCCAACCTGCGTTGGGATAAAATTCATAGTACCCGTTGCGGAATTAAAATTGAAACCATTGCTTGTGGGCATGGGGTTGGATACCGAATAACCCGAAGCATAAGGCACAGGCGTATTCAAATCATCCAACGGCTGAACCATAGAATACACTAACGAATCTCCGTCCGCATCCACCGCTCCGTGACTGAAATTATATTGCTGCCCGACACAGTAATACGGCACAGGCAGCGAAGTAAAAACGGGTGAATTGTTGCAACCTCCGGTGTAGTTGGTATTTATTGTGGCAAAGGTGAACAGGTCGTAAAAATCTGCATTTTGCAAATTATTGATACCGTCATTTCTTGCATTTTCGGCAATGCTGACAGTAAGCGTGCCACAACTTGGAGGAATGGTAACTATGGCTGAATAGAAAAATATTTTTACACCGGGATATTGCCCGAATATCGAGCTACACGTGGACTGCGACTTGGATGATTGGCATAAATCCGAAACCTCGCTCCCGCTCTGAACAGTTTCTCCATTCAGCGTTAAAGCGTAGGCATTATCTTTTCGCAAGTAAAGATTCCGGAAAAAGCCGCAACCCGAACCAATGATTTGCGAAAAAAGCGAATCGGGTTCGGGAATACCGTAGCAATCTCTGTAGAAAGAAGCAACAACCTTGTATTGATTATTACCCAGACATTCATACGAAATATCCGCGCCTTTGGCATGAGATGCCAAAGCGTTTTGGGTGTTCAGTAAAATAAGGGACAGGAAAAGAGAGAGTGCAACAAGTAGATTTTTCTTCATCTTCAAGAACATTTTTCAATCAATTAAAAGCACATTTCACCAATAATTAAGCGCGAAAATAACTAAAAGTTAATATCGGGTTCAGTAATATTTGATGAAATAATCTGCCGCTTGTGTATGTTGTTCAAAATGAAGAAAGTAAGGTGATTTTCCGAAAAAATAAAACCTTTTACATTCGCCACCACAAAAATATTACTGTTTACAATGATTAAACTTCTCGCAGCCTTGTTGTGCGCCATCATGTTTTCACCCGAAGATGAACCGCTGAAAGTTTCGGTGAACAATGTGAAGGTCGGCAAAGGAAATATCGTGATTGAAATTTACGACAGGCAGGAAACCTTTTTCAAAAAATCGGTGGCTAAAAAAACGGTGAAAGCAAGCGATAAAATGCTGGATGTTTCTTTTGAACTTCCGCAAGGCACTTATGCCGTTGTCATTTATCAGGATGAAAATGAAAATAAACTGTTCGACAGAAACCTCTTGGGGCTTCCCAAAGAACCTTACGGATTGAGCAACAATTTTAAACCGCGCTTTGCCGCGCCTACCTTTAACGACTGCAAGTTTATTTTAGAACAAACTACTTCATTAAGCATCAATCTGAGATGAGTTATGAGTTTTTTTTATCTTTCATAATTCATCACTTAATTAACTCCTCTTTTTCAATCTCTTTGGTCCATACCACAACCAAAATCCCGTGATGGAAAATGTAAGCAACGCCAAGCCCATAATTGTTGTGTAGCCGAGCTTGATTTGCTCGTCTTTTGTATCGAACAAATAATCCATGATTGAACCATCATGAATGTTTTCGATAAAGTCGGAGTGTCTTCTTTCGATGTGTAAAAGTTTGCCCGTTGCACCGTCAATTTGTATGCCCCAGAAATGGTCTAAGAACACAAACTTCACCATGCCTTTTTGCGGACGGATGTCAATGCGCTCTAAATCCAATTTCAGAGTTGCATCAACAGAATCATGCAAAATGCGGCAAGCGTTTTTGTGTAACGAATCTATAGGCAACCAGTCGGCAAGGTTGGTGGAAGTGCCTTTGTGCGACTTCGGCAGAATCAAGCCGCCACTGTGTTTTTTCCAGCCAAGCAATAAGCCTGTTGTTGCAATGATGATGAAGAACACAAACAGCAATGCGCCCAATGTGCGATGCACTTTGCGAAAGGCGGATAACATTCGGGTGAAGCGTTTTCTTTTGTTTATTTCCATCAATAAATATTTACAGAATTACAGATTGACTATTTACAGATTGACTATTTACGAATTTACGGATTGACAGATTTTATGAGCGAATCATTTTGTAAATCTGTCAATCCGTAATTCCGTAAATTGTTTAGTTCTTAATGTTTCGCCACCTTCTGAACAAACCTGTTGTCATCGGTTTTCACCGTTACAAAATAACTTCCATTCGGTTGATTAGAAATATCAATTGAAGTAAGTTTTTGGGTGGCATGAAATACACTTTCTCCCAATATATTAAATACTTCAACGGACAGATTTTTGCCTGCCGAAACTTCCGTAGGAATTTCAATATTGAATGTTCCGTTAGATGGATTTGGATAAACAGAAATCCTGATGTTGTTTGAAGTTTCATTGATACCAACTCCTGTTACTGTGTAGCAAGTAGATGTATCGCTGCAATTGTTTTGTGTAACAACTACCGCGTAAGTTCCATTAGCTGTTGCGGTATATGCTTGTGAAGTTGCTCCTGAAACTGGCATATTTCCAGTGCAGTTAATCCATTGGTAAGTTGCGCCAGCAGCCGAAGCTGTTAATGTTGCGCCACTTTGTGTTACTGCCGTATTAACCGTGTTGATAGTTAGGTTGATGGTAAGAATACTATCGCAACCTCCGACATTTGGAATGGTATCGTTGTAAACTCCACCGATAGTGTAAGTAGCATTACCGCTTGGCACGGTGTAAGATTTGCAGGCAACTTCGGTAAGCGTTGCAGTAGTATTTACGCAAGGTCCAGCGCAAAGATTAAGCACCGCGTTCGGAGTGAGTTTTCCATCCAATGTGCCGTCACCCAACTGTCCGTTAGGGTTTCTGCCCCATCCAAATACGGTGTTATCATCTTTCACCGCAAGCGACCAGTTCGTTCCTGCGGCAATGCCTACAACGCTTGTCAGATGTTTAACGGCAACAGGAGTAGTTCTTTGTGTCAAGGTGCTATCGCCAACCTGCCCGTAGTCGTTTCTTCCCCAAGAAACCAACGTGCTGTCGGTGTTTATCGCAATAGCGTGAAACGCACCGCCAACGATTGCCGTAGCTTTTAAGCCCGATACCTGCACAGCAGTTGAACTGTTGGTAGTTGTACCATCGCCCAACTGACCATAAAGATTTTGCCCCCAAGCCCAAACGGTGCTGTCGTTTTTCAAAGCCATCGAAAAGAAACGACCTGCGGCAACGCCTGTAATTCCGGTCAATCCGCTCACTTGCACAGGAACATTGCTGTTGGTGGTTGTGCCATCGCCCAACTGACCATTATTGTTTCTTCCCCAAGCCCAAACTGTGCCGTCATTTTTCACGGCTAAAGAATGATACTCGCCTCCGCCAATAGCAATAATATCCGACAGTCCCGAAACTTGTGTCGGAGTGTTTTTGCTGACGGTTGTGCCATCGCCCAATTGCCCGTCACTGTTTCTTCCCCAAGCCCAAACTGTGCCGTCAGATTTTAATGCCAATGAATGATAGCCTGCTGTTCCGCCTGATATAGCAATTACATCAGATAGCCCCGGTATCTCAACAGCATTATCAGAATTGTTGTTGGTTCCATCACCCAGTTGGCCATCAGTATTATCGCCCCAAGCCCACACCGTGTTATCATCTTTCAACGCCAGCGTGTGCTGATAGCCCGCTGCAACAGATTGAACATCGCTTAATCCCGTTACTGCAACAGGTAAATTTGTTTCGGTGGTAGTTCCATCGCCTACCTGGCCAAGTGAATTGGCGCCCCAGCCATTAACGCTGTTTCCATTATCACATAAATAAAATGAATGCGACCAGCCTGCTG
>CAZSEG010000005.1:12916-36990 GCA_964605875.1 uncultured Chitinophagaceae bacterium | reverse complement strand
TTTTGCTTACGATTGTGCCATCGCCCAATTGCCCGTCATTGTTTCTTCCCCAAGCCCAAACTGTGCCGTCAGATTTTAATGCAAGCGAATGATAACCTGCCGTGCCGCCTGTTACGGCAACCACCACATTGGTAAGCGCACTCACCTGAACCGGAGTTAAAGATTGCGTATTTGTGCCGTTGCCCAACTGCCCGTCTGTGTTGTCGCCCCAAGCCCAAACGGTGCTGTCGTTTTTAATGGCAAGCGTATGCTGATAACCTGCCGCAATTGCTTTCACATCGGTCAATCCCGAAACATAAACAGGCAATGTTCTTTCTGTTGTAGTTCCATCACCCAATTGCCCGAAAGCGTTTGCGCCCCATGCGTTTACTGCATTGCCATTATCGCAAATAAATACTGAATGATGCCAACCGGCTGACAATTTCTGGTTGAATGGTTGGGCAGGGAAAGTCGGGCATAAAGACAACACCGGGTCGGGCGTATCTTTCACGTTTCCAACCTGCCCGTCACCCAATTGCCCGTTAGGATTTCTTCCCCAACCGAAAGCATCATCATTATCATTTGAAGCCAATGAAAAGTTAGTACCCGCAGTTATTGCAACAACATTCGTAATCGTGTTTACAGCCACAGGGATTGAACTGTTGTCTATTGTTCCATCGCCTAACTGACCGAAGTCATTTCTGCCCCAACTTACAACCGTGTTGTCGCTGATAATGGCAAGCGCGTGGAATGCGCCACCTGCAACAGCTATTGCATCGTTAAGTCCCCAAACCTGCACAGGCACAGGGCTGTTGGTGGTTGTGCTATCGCCTAACTGACCGTTGTTGTTTTGTCCCCATGTCCAAACAGTGCTGTCGCTTTTCAAAGCAATAGAAAAGAAACGACCGCCCGCAACGGCTTTCACATCCGTAAGCCCGCTTACCTGCACGGGATAAGTGGCATCAGTAACAGTTGTGCCATCACCAATTTGCCCTTGCGCATTATCGCCCCAAGCCCAAACCGTGCCGTCATTTTTCACGGCTAAAGAATGATACTCGCCACCGCCAATAGCAACGATGCTGGTAAGCACCGGAACCCGCGTTGGCACATTTTTACTAACCGTAGTGCTATCGCCCAATTGCCCGTCATTGTTTCTGCCCCAAGCCCACACTGTGCCATCAGCTTTTAATGCAAGCGAGTGGTAGCCCGATGAACCTGCTGATATGGCAACAACGCCCGTTAATCCCGCGATTTTTACAGGTGAAGTTTTTGCGGTATTAGTGCCATCGCCCAACTGACCGAAGTCATTTTTGCCCCAAGCCCAAACGGTGCTGTCGTTGCGCAAAGCAAGTGTGTGTGTATAGCCTGCTGCCACTGCTTTCACTCCCGTTAAGCCGTTTACCAATGCAGGTAAGGCTCTTTGAGTATTTGTGCCATCGCCCAATTGCCCGTCAGCGTTTAAGCCCCATGCGTTTACGGTGCTTCCGTTATTGCATAAAAAAACGGTGTGCGAAACACTGGCGGAAATTTTTTGCGCAAAAGAATTAGTTGCGCTGAAAAAGAAAAGCAACATCATAGCCGCTTTCCATTTTTGTTGAAGAATAAATTTTTTCATTTTGAAATTTTTGATTGAGTTTTTTAAAAATTATTGTTTGATAAGTTTTTGTGTGATGCGTTGTCCGTTAGCCGAAACCGTTAAAAAATAAATGCCGTTCGCGTGGTCAGAAAGGTCAATGAAAACAGGCGAATTGCCGTTTTGAAAATCCATGTTTGACCCGAAAATTTTTCTTCCCGTAAAATCATGAATTTCAATTTTGCTTTCTGAAAGTTGTGCAGCAATATCCGATAACTGCACATTGAATTTTCCGCTTGCCGAAGGATTTGGAAAAGCCGTAACCGTTGCGAAAACATCTGCTTCATTGATACCGTTTGGCTGCGCGATAATCGGGCAAACATTGGTAGCTTGAGTGAGTATATGGTGTTGCGTAAAATTACCGCCCGCTAATTGCCCGCTTGCATTTCTGCCGCAGCCCCACAGCGTTCCATCGGTTTTGTAAACAATGCAGAAATTCGTTCCGGCAGCCATACCCGCTATGTCATCGCTGTTTTGCATAAGCACAGGCAGGGAGCGATGTGTTGTGGTATTGTCGCCAATATTTCCGTAGGTGTTTCTGCCCCAAGCCCACACCGTGCCATCGCTTTTGGTTGCGTGTACTTCAAATGCTCCGCAGGCGGCATCGGTTACATCGGTTAAGCCACTCACCTGAACGGGCGTGTGCCTGTCGGTAGTTGTGCCATCACCCAATTGACCGTAGAGATTTTCGCCCCACGCCCACACCGTGCCATCGCTTTTTATGGCAAGCGAAAAAAATCTTCCCGCTTTTATTTTCACCACACCCGTCAAGCCGCTCACCTGCACGGGAGTTTTTTGATCGGTAGTTGAGTTGTTGCCAATCTGACCGCTCACGTTATCGCCCCAAGCCCAAACGGTGCTGTCATCTTTCAACGCCAACACGTGGTAAGTTCCTGCGGCAATAGCGGTAACGTTGGTAAGATTAGGCACTTGCGCGGCAATGGTTTTGTCGGTGGTAGCACCATCGCCCAACTGACCGTCCATGTTCCAACCCCACGTCCAAACCGTGCCGTCATTTTTCAATGCCACCGAATGCCATCCGCCCGCAGCAATCGCAACAACATTCGTAAGCGTAATTGATTGAACGGGCGTGTTGGTATTGTTGGTGCTGCCGTTGCCCAACGCGCCATACAAATTGCTGCCCCAAGCCCACACCGTGCCATCGCTTTTTAACGCCATTGAGTGCGCTTCCAACTGGTCGCCACCTGCGGAAACGGCTACAATGCCCGTAAGCGTTCCTGCATTAACAGGCACGTTGCTGTCGGTGTTTGCACCATTGCCCAACTGACCTGTTGCATTTTCACCAAAACACTTTACGGTGCTGTCAGCGCAAATAACAACAGAGTGCCAGCCGCCTGCGGCTACGCGCTGCGCATTGATAACATTGCTCCAACTCATGAAGGTGAGCAATGCTATAAGGAAATACGCCATCGCTCGCGTCCCGCGAGTGAGTTTTTTGTGCGCATCTTGCGCAAGAAAATTTTGCAATTCATTTTCCGCGTTCTTTAGCATTTTAAAAAGTCGGAGGCTGGTAAAAGGCTCACTCGCCAAAGGCGAGCGAAGGCGGAAGGTTGTTTTTTTGTAATTCATTTTCATGTTTTTTTGTTGTTATTGAAATGATTGAAACTTTTTAAACCACATAGAAACATAGTTGGTTGCATTTAGTTTTTTGATTTCACATAGGGTACACAGAGTGTTTGCTTACGCAAACAAATTCCTCGCAACCCGCAACTCGTAACTCGCAACATTTTGTTTCTTTAAGTTCATTGTTTAAAACCTTGCTTTTACTGATGCAATAAAATTTCTGCCCGGAGCATTGATACCTGATGAATACGGGCGGTACATTTTGTCCAAAATGTTTTCAACGCCTGCCGTGATTGCTACATATTGGCTCGGATAATACGCTGCCTTGAAATTGAGCGTAAACCATTCTGCCACATACGCGCGCCCGAGTTCATCGCGGGCATAAGATGCGTTTGTGCGCTCGGTTAATGCCAAATCTTTGAAGTCCATTTTCAGATTATACACCACGTTAAAATCGAATTTGAATTTGCGATGCTCGTAAGTCAGATGCGTACTTCCGAAAGTTGGCGCAGCGTGGCGCAGCGGATAATACACCAAGCTGTCGGGCGCTTGCTCTCTGCCGTTTTGGTAAGAAATATTGCTTTTCAAACCAACGCCTTTGTAGAAAAATTCCACGCCTGCCTGCACACCATACACCTGAATTCTGGTAACGTTTTGCACCGCCTGTATGCGGCTTTTATTTCCCAAAAAACGAATGGTGGTATCGCCATTCAGTGTAAAGTCTTTGCGCACCATTGCATCCAACAACCATGTGTAATAAAATGTAGCATCCAATTTCACAAAGCTGCCAAACGTTTTCACCGTACCTATTTCTGCATTGTAAACCTGCTCGGCTTTCAATTTCGGATTAGGAACAACGAGGTAGCCAGGAACCGATTCAAATACTTTACCCATATCATCAATGTTTGGCGCACGGAAACCCGTTGAACCATTCGCATAAATCTGCCACGATTTGAACGGAGAATACACCAAGCCTAAACTGCCGCTCACAGAGCCGTTTCTCATCCTGGCTTCGCTAAACGGGAAAGGGAAAAAAGTGGTGTCGAACACCGCGTCTATCAGGAAGTGATTGTAGCGCGCACCTGCACTGAGCGTCCATTTCGGATGTGGCTTATACTTTGCGCTGATGTACGCGCCATACGATTGCCACGTTGAGCCGTTCGGATAGCGTGTAACAGTTGGTTCAACCTCATTTGTAACCACATGCGTGAGGTCTGCAACGGAGCGTACTTTGTTGTAAACCGATTCAAAACCATACGACACCGACACCTGCTCGATTATCTTTTTTTCAAAATCAAGATTTACCGAAACAGCATACACTTTTTCTTTCTGCATCATCAGTTCGCGGAACATAAATTCGCGATCGTAGCGGCTTTCTTCAAAAAACTGATAAGCTGCCACAAACTTCATATTGTCGAACACAATATTGCTTTTGGTGTAGTTCAAACTCAGGCGGTTCATCTGCCATTTCTGCGGTCCGTAATACCATTCTGCCCAACGCAATTTTTCCTTGTATGGTCCGTCTAATTTCATCACATACAGCCTGTCGTAACGATTGAATGCTGATGTTTGTGAAAAATGAAAACCGTATTCCAAATCGAGATACGCGGTTGGCTGATAGCGCACCTTTTGCATGAAGTTGATTTGATTGTATTTTGAACCAACCTGCAAGGTCGAGTCCGCATTGGACACCATGTAATCTTTATCATCAATTGTTGTTACATAATGCGGACGGTAGAAATAATTTACACCACCCTTTGAACCTGAACGCAAATCACCATAATTGGAATAAGTGAGGCTGGTATTGAACGCCAGTTTTTTCAACCCTATATTAAAATCCAGATGCCCCGTGCCTTCGGTGTTTGCCGATGAAAACCGCGCCATTGCATTGCCCGTTACAAGCGGCTTGTTGTTTGCCGCACCCGAAAATCTTGGCTGAATAGTTTGAAAGCTCATCACACCGCCCACCGCATCGCTACCATACATCACCGAGCCGGGACCGAAAAGAATTTCAGTGCCGTCAAGTGCATTGGCATCGAGCGAAATCACATTCTGCAAATTGCCTGCACGGAAAATAGCATTGTTCATCCGCACTCCGTCCACCACCAAAAGTACACGGTTTGTTGCCATGCCTCGCAGCATTGGCGAGCCTCCGCCCATCTGACTTTTCTGGATAAAAGCATAGCCGCTCATGCCCAATAAATCTGCCGCAGTTTGCGGATTTTGAAAAGCCGCTTCCTTCATGCTGATTTTTTCAACACGATTAGCGGCTTCCAATCTGCTTTCGGCAAAGCGATTGGATGAAACAACAATGTCGGTCATCATAAACGGAACTTCGCTCAATTCAACCCTGAACTTTCGCAATTCAATTTCGGCAGGGGTAAACGCCACGGTTGCATAACCGATGTACTTTAAATAAATACTATCGGCTGTTGCAAAAGGTGCAAAGTCAAATTGCCCCTTAGCATTGGTTTGCACGGCTTGCCCGGAGTTATTGGAATATACCACAACTCCCGCCACAACCTGTTGCGTGATTTTATTTAAAACTGTTACTGTTTGTGCATTTGCAAGCATTGCGAACGCAACAAAAACAACAGCGAGTATGAAATTTCTCATCCCTCGTTATTGATTAAAATAAAAATGGTTTAAAAAATACTGACAACCGAACACAGCAGAATCACAGCAATGCACCAACGATTCATTTCATTCAGTTAAAGCAGAAAAACAGAAATGCGAAATCATCCAATGCAGACAGCAATGGAAACATTCTGATTGTATTTTAGCCAATAAACTCCGGTGGAGGAGAGTAACAATTTACAAAACCAATATGCAATTTGGTTTCTTCAATGAAGTAAAATTTTGTGCCTGACGAAAAGGATTTACAACTAAAAGCAGCTACCGCCAAATAATCTTTTTCAAAAAAATCTTTCTGAATATCTCCGGTTTCATTGTTCGCCTTTGAGTTGCCGAAATTGTCGTGCATCCAACGGTTTATATTGCGGATTATTTCAGATTCATCCACATCGTGAAAGCAATAATAGTAAGTGGTGTCGGTGTATTCGGTCTTGCGCACGATGTCGTACATTTCGCCCAAAAACTGAAATTCTTTACCGTGAATACGCTTGAAATGCTGATTGGGTTTTTCTTCTAAAGATTTTGCAATTTTCACCAAAGTGAGGTGTTCGTCCTTTAGGCTGAGGATGGTTTCCCACTTAAATTTTCTTCTGATTTTTTTGAGTTTTGAATCATACACGAAAATACTCACCACCGACTGCAACAGCAGTAAGGCAACAAAAAGAATACTAAGCGACTTGAGAAGTCTTTTGTTCACAGCGGTGCGAATGTAAGGAATGTCAAACATCGCATCTGCATATTTTATTGAAGCTGTTTAAACTATTGAGAATAACTTTAAACCGCATAGGAACATAGTTGATTCCCTTCAATCAGCTATGTTCCAAACTTGTTTGGGCTATGTAAATTTTCACACAGAGTACACAGGGAACACAGAGCATTTGCTGACGCAAACTTAGGTTTCTCGCTGAGGCGCAAAGGCGCAGAGAATTTCATTCACCACTCATAACTCATAACTTCATCAACTCTGTTTCTATGTGGTTAAAATATATGGACAGAAAATCATTAGCGGCAATTAGTCTGACCAAGGTCAGACCAAGTAAATTTCAACCGCTAAAAATTCATATACAATGCTCCGTTTTGCCGGATAATGTTGGGTTCAAGACGATATGCTTCCCGAATATTTTCTTTTGTGAACACAGTTTCTTTACTTCCGCTGCTCAACACTTTTCCGTTATGCAGCAATAAAATGGAGTCTGCAAATTTTGCAGCCAAATTCAAATCGTGCACCACACCAACCACCACCATGTTTTCCTGTTTCAGCAATTCCACAATTTTATTCATGAAGTGATATTGATAATACACATCCAAAAAAGTAAGCGGCTCATCTAAAATCAAATAGCGTGAAATTCCTTTTTGAGCATACCAGATTTGCGCAACCACCCGCGCAAAATGAACCCTTTGTTTTTCACCTCCGCTTAAAGTGGTAAAGTCTCTTGTTGCCATATCCCTTATATCAAAAAAACGCATGGCTTCCTCGCAGGCAACTTCATCTTTTTCATTGGGTACGCCTGAAAAATGCGGATACCTTCCCATCATCACCACTTCATGAACTTTGAGCGGAAAAGCCAATTCAATATTTTGCGAAAGCACCGCCCGTGTCTGCGCCAGGGCTTGAACAGAAAGGGTTTCAAGGTTTTCGCCACCATAAAAAACACTTCCCTTTTGCGGTTGAATTTGCTTGCACAATATTTTTACCAATGTTGATTTTCCCGCGCCATTCGTACCAATAATCAAATTCAGTTTTGCGGGCAAAAATTGAATACTCACATCATCCAACAATCGCTTCGTTCCTAAACTATAAGTGATATTTTTTGCCTCCAACATTTTAGAAATAGTAGTTTTTCTTACGCAATAAAAAAATAAAAACGGGCACGCCAATCAAAGAAGTTACGATTCCGATAGGCAATTCCGCAGGGCGAAAAATCATTCGGGCGGCAAGGTCGGCAAGGCTCAAAAGAATACCGCCAAGCAATGCGCTGTTTCTTATAAGCAAACGATTGTCAGAACCATTACTTATTCTCATTAAATGCGGAACAATTAACCCTACAAAACCTATCACACCAACAAATGCCGTTGCCGCTGCAATCATTACTACATTGATGAGCAACACTACTGTTTTCAAGCGTTTTACATTCACTCCCAAATATTCCGCTTCATTTTCTCCAAGCATTAGTGAGTTTAAATGTTTGGCATATCGCAATGCAATAAGCGTACAGAAAATTGTGAAGCTGCCAACAATAACTACAGAATGCCAGTTAGCGCCCGACAATGTGCCAAGTCCCCAAAATGTAATGGAGCGCGCCTGCGGGTCGCGGGCGATGTAAGAAAGAAAACCCACACCACTCATAAACAAAGCGTTGATGGCAATGCCCGTCAGCAACAACGCAATGATGGAACTTTTACCTGTTTGATGTGATTTTGACAGCATAAAAACCAATGCCGTAGAAAGTATTGCGCCTGCACAGGCAGCAAGTGGCAGTGTCCATTCGCCTGCATTGAGTTTAAAAGTTGCGCCCAACACAAAATATAAAGCTGCACCAAAAGCCGCACCACTTGAAGTCCCAACCAAACCCGGTTCAACGATAGGATTGCGAAACAAAGCCTGCATCAATGTGCCACCCACCGCCAAAGCTGCACCTACAAACAAACACAACAAAGCGCGCGGCAAGCGAATCTCCATAAAAATGCGCTCGTTCAAAGTCATGTTACCTGATTCAGTAAAATACTTTTGTAATGAAGAAAGAATTTCATCAAAACTGATTTGAACTGCACCGTAACGAATGGAGAAAAACATTACAACAACCAATATTGCTAACAATAAAAGCGAAGTGAATTTCGGTTTATTTTTTCTCTGCATTTTGATGAATCAGTTTTTGCAGCATTAAAGTATTTTCTCCTGTTCTTGGTCCTAAATAAACAAGGTCGTGTTCCTCAACACGATAGATGCGATTGCTCTTTGCCGCTTTTGTTCCTGACACTCCGGGCAACTCTTTAATTTTTTGTATAGTCCCTAAGCGGTCGTAACCAAAATCGGTGAGTAAAATCACATCCGGGTCTGCGGCTGCAACAAATTCTGCCGAAAGTTGCTTCATTCCTTTTTCATCGTCCACAGCCATTTTCGCACCTGTCCAAGCTATCATTTTTGCAGCAGTACTTTTCTTGGTCATCACCAAATAAATATTTGATGCCTGCCCGAAATGAATCACTAAAACTTTCAAAGAATCTTTGTATTGAGTTGCATTTTCAAAAGCATTTTTCATATCGCTGTCCAACTTTTCGCATAGTAATGCGGCTTGTTTTTCTTTATGAAAATATGCGCCCATTTCTTTAATTAAAAGTTTAGCGCTGTCTATATCCGAGCCTTTATTTTCAAATACTTTCATGGGAATTTTCAAGTCTTCCAATTGCTTTACCACGTGTTCGGGAGCGATGTTATTATCGTGTAAAATAAGCGTTGGTTTCGCGGCAATAATTCCTTCAGCAGTGAGCGCGCGGTGATAGCCAACGGTTGGTAATTTTTTAATTGCAGGAGGATAAGTGCTTGACAAATCCACTGCCACTAAATTTTGTTCCGCGCCTAATGCGTAAATGATTTCGCTGTATTGTTTTGCGATGCAAACAATTCGCTCTTCGCTTGCTTTGCTTTCATCTTTGTTGGCAAACCTTCCGCACGATGAAATTGCGAATACAAATATTAAAACGTAGTATATTTTTTTCATAATAAATTGAATTGAAAAGGCAGCCGTTTTTATACGACTGCCTTTGTTTTTTTTTAGAAAATATATTTCAGGTTTACGCCACCGAAAAAGTTTATTTTTCTTGGCGCAGGAAGATATGCGTCAGGCAATTGATTTAAGAAAACCATTGCATAATTTTGGTTGCTTGTCATATTGTTTGAACCAACGTAGGCATCAATTCCGATATGTTTAATAAACACTCTTTGAAAACCGATTTTAGCATTCAGCAAATGATTGGCGTTTGTTTTATTCTGATTATCCGAAGTATAAAACATCGGGTCG
This sequence comes from uncultured Chitinophagaceae bacterium, assembly GCA_964605875.1. Lineage (GTDB taxonomy): Bacteria > Bacteroidota > Bacteroidia > Chitinophagales > LD1 > UBA7692. The sequence goes on along the minus strand of CAZSEG010000005.1, from coordinate 27,141 downwards.
CGATAGGAATAAGTGATGTTTGCATACAAGCCGGGATTGCTCACAAAATCAACACCAACATTTGCAGTAATTGGCGGCACTCCGGCAACCGTATTTTTGCTGTAATCAACTTCAACAACCGATTTTTTGTCGCCACTCAATTGCTGATATTTAAAATCGGCATACTTAAAATAAGAATACGCCAAATTGGTAAACGCGCTCACCGATTTCACAAACCCTTTTCCGGATTGATATGCAATGCCGCGCAAAGCAACCTCAACGCCTATATTGTTTTGCTTGCCGCCATTGGTAACATACACATACGAAGTGGCTGTGTTGGCTGCATTTGCAACTGCTACGGTTGTCATTTTATCAGAGAAAACTGCATAGAATGCTGCAACCTGATAACTCAATCTTTCCTTCAACAAAGAACCTTTTGTTCCTATTTCATATTGCGTTCCCAATTCCGGTTTTAAACCAGTTACAATTTCCCCCGTAAGTGGAATGAAGAAATATGAACTGACAGGCGCTTTGTATCCGCGCCTGAAAGAAGCATAAACAGAAACCTGCTTGATAATTACCTTGTTGATGGCAACATGCGGTGAAAACATTTTGTTGTAAGCGGCTTTGTATTGCGAAGGTTTATGCGTTCCGTTCGGATTGCTCGGGTTGTTGTTGCCCGCTACATAAAAACGGTCGTTCAATTCAATACCCATTCCACTCCAGCCGAAACCTGCGGTTAATGAAATATCAAACGGCATGGCAACAGTCCATTCCGTGAAAGCAGAAATTGTTTTTGAAATAGTATATTGATTGCTTCTTAAAGTGCCGATTGTATTATATCCCGAAAGATTAAAACTATCTGCAATCATAGGATAGCCAAGCGTTTGAGCGTTTTGCATTTGTGCTTCCACACCTGTTATGCCTGAAAGTTCAAATCCTTTTCCCAAGTCAAATTTGGTATCGAAGGTGGAGCGTAAACCATAATTGATGGAAGATTTATCTGTCCATCCACCAGCAGAACTTACATTGCTGATTAAGCCTGTGCCAAAAACTGATGTGGTGTTTGAAACTGTTTTGTGGAAAATATATTTATGACCGACACCCGCCCTGAAAGTGGTTATATTGGAATGCGCATCATTCTTTACATAAGCCGGATTACCCGAATAATCCAACGTATCGAATTGAAGTTTTGTCAACTCGCCATTGCGCTCATCGTAACTTCTGCTGAAGCCGAAATAACTTGTGATTACCTGCTTTTTATTCGGATTGAATTCGCCAAAGAAATTCACGAAATCTTTATTCGATTTTGTGTGCGGCATAAAGCCTTTGTAAAGCTGCTTGCCATAATTTACCAATACAGACGATTTCTCTTTTCCGATTGCCAAATGAGTGGTGTAGCGCTGTAATCCGTAGCTGCCAATCATCACATCTTGTCCAATGGAAATTTTTCCCGGGTCAGGTTTTTTTGTGGTTAAATTCACCACACCTGCAATTGCCAAACCATATAAAGAACCTGCGGGACCTTTCACTACTTCCACGTTACCGATAGAGCCAAAATCAATATCATCCATTAATGTAATACCCTCTGCATCCGTAACAGGTATGCCGTTTAAATAAACCTTAGAGCCTTGTCCGTCAAAGTTGCTGTTTACCCCGTTGGTTCCCCTGGTTCCGTTACCATAACCTCTGATGTTAAATTGCTGACCGGCAGAGAAAGTACGCCTTTCCATGTACACACCCGGAATATTTGTATTGATGGCATCGTCCATCAAAATTCCTGCGCCACGCTTAATTTCCGTTTCGCTCAATTTCGCAACCGAAAGCGGCTGATACAAAACAGATTTATTGGTGTTGGAAGATGCGGTAATTTCAACCGTGTTGAGATTCGTGGCGGTTAATGCCAACGCAATGTTTAGCTCCTCATTACAATTGGTAATTTTTTGTTTGAAGGTTTCATAACCTACAAATAAAACTGCAAGTTCTGTTGAATCGCCACAGTTGATTTCAAAAAATCCGTTTTTGTCGGAAGCGGCAACAGCATTGCCATTCACTACAATATTTGCATCGCGAATTGGCGTATTGTTGCTGGCATCAAATACTTTGCCTTTTAATTGACTTGTTTGTGCGAATGTGCCGCACGCAAGTATTATGCTCAAACTGAGCAGATATATTTTTTTCATTGTTGTTTTAATTTATTACAGAAAAATAGAAGCAGGCAAACCCAGATTCGCAACGCTGCTTTTGCTGTGTTTTTGATGGATTCAAAAACATTTTCCGCGATAAGTTTGTATTGAATTTTCTTTCATAAAACTTAAAGCAGACACAAAGAAAATGTTGCGGAACAGTTGCCCGATGTAGCGTAGAATGAACCTGTTTTTACAGATAACATTCAAAAAAAAATTCAGGCTGTTTTTTCGGGCGGAGGCGAAAATATCTCCATAAAATCAGCAGATGATTTTGTAATTGGCGGAATGTAAATTTCAGAAGCATCTAAGGTCAGAAACACTTGTAAAACAAGGCTTGCCAGATAATTTTTCTTGAAAGTATCTTTGAGAATTTTTCCTTTCTGAGATTGATTTTTTTGATTGCCGAAATGGTCGTGCATCCATTTGTTTATTCTGTGTATTACTTCCGATTCTTCGCTGTCGTGAAAGCAATAGTAGTAGGTGGTATCCTTGTAATCAATCTGATGCAAAATGTCATACATCTCTCCCATAAACTGAAATTCATCGCTTTGTTTGCGGATGAAAATTTCATTCGGAAATGCCTCTAAACTCTTTGCAACCTTTATTAAACTCAGTTCGCTGTCGGGCAGATTGGTAAGTACATTCCACTTAAACTTTTTGCGGATGCTTTTTAATTGGGCATCATACACAAAAATGCTTACAACCGATTGCAGAACCAGCAGGGCAACAAAAAGAATACTGAAAAATAAAAGGAATTTTTTGCGCACTGAATGCGAATGTAGAAAAAGAACTAACGCAAAGAACTTTACTTACAATAACAGAAAATCCTTCACTTCATTTACAAACTTTGTTCCGCTCAAACCGTTTTCTTCCTGATGCCATTTTTGATTTCCATACTTGCCGCTCGGATAACCTTGCGCAGCAAGCGATAAAACTTTTACGGGTTTATTTAATGACGAAAGCAAAAGATAAGAAAGCGTTTCTCTCATTCCGCCTTCGCCATAGTGTTCTTCCATAAAAATTACTTTTCCGGTTTGCTCAATTTTTTCAATCAAAGCCTGCGGAATTTCTTTCACGGGAAACACACTAAGATTCCAAACATCCAAACCGTTGAGCGTTGTTTCATCTAACTCAACAATGTTTTGTAACACTGTTCCTGTTCCAATCAGAACGGCTTTGTCGCCTGTTTTCAAATGCCGCCACTGCGCAAAAGCAGGAACATCAAAATCAAATTTTGCGGCAAGGTTCAAACGCAAATAATTTGGATTTTTATCTGCAATCATAACTTGCACGCATTGCTCAACATCGCTCGCCACCAACGGCACATAAACGCGCATATTCGGCAGCATCCGCAACGCGCCAATATCTTCGGGATTGTGGTGCGTTGCACCCATAATGCCGTAGCCGTAACCGCCACCGTTACCCACTAATTTTACAGGCAGATTATGCAGGCAAACATCATTGCGAATCTGCTCGTAAGGGCGAAGTGTTACAAAAGGTGCAATGCTATACACAAACGGCACAAAACCTTCATAAGCAAGCGATGCAGCAACCGTAACCATGTTCTGCTCGGCAACCCCGGCATTGATGAACCGCTCGCCAAAAGTCTGCTCTACTTTTTCCAAAGCCATATAGCCCAAATCGCCTGTGATGAAAACGAGGTTTTCATTGTTGGCTTTGGCTGAAATAACTGCTGCTGCAAATTCGTTACGCATAGTGAGATTGACGATTTACAGATTGACGGATTGACGGATTGACCATTTGCTATTTATGGATTTATTTAATTAACGATTGATTTGATTGTATATTCGCAATCTTCTTCCTTGTTGTAAGGATTGAACTTGTTACAATTTTAAGCAATTGAACACTTTCATCTAACAATAATTTCACCTTTGATTCTTTTACAATTCCGGCTGCAACAAAAATGTCTAACCAATAGTTGGTTTCATCCAATTCTTCTTCTACAATTTTCAGTTTATTTAAAAAATATTTTTGCGACTTGGCTATGCAGGCGGCTCTGTAATTTGCACCAACAGAAGTTCCTGAACGAAGTACCTGTTTCGCTAATGTTTGGTCAATGAAATCACCTTTCATGGACTTTGAAAGTTTAATGATTCTGATAGAAAAACTTCGCGTTCTATTTTTTAGCTCTTCCGGAGTCATTCAAAATTTTAATGAGTTTAAAAATAGTCAATCTGTCAATCCGTAAATAGTCAATCCTTTTTCAATTTCATTCAATATGGTTTCAAACTGTTCGTCTTTCATTGGCAGATAATGGCAATCAACTTTGTCTTCATATTCTTTCCAGCCATGCCCCTTTGTTGTGTTGCAGATGATAACGGTTGGGAGTTGCGAGTTACGAGTTGTGAGTTGTGCGTTTTCAAGTGAAATAAAATTGTGTCCGTCAGCTTCAAGAACATTAAAGCCGAAGGCTTTCAGCTTATCAGCAAGCGGCTCTAATTGCATCACATCTTCGGTTCTGCCGTAACCTTGCAGGCGATTGCGGTCAATCATCCAAACAACATTTTTGAGTTGATGCTGGCGAATAAACAAGGCAGCTTCCCATGTGCTGCCTTCATTGATTTCACCATCGCTGGTGATGCAGAATATTTGCTTATTGTTTTGCTTCAACTTTGCTGCCAAACCCAAGCCTGCCGCGATGCTCAAGCCATGCCCCAAACTGCCTGTGGCAAAAGGAATACGCTTGATTTTATTTGCCGGAGGATGCGCAGCTAAGTAAGTATCGTTTTTGTAAAATGTTTGAATATCGGCTTCGCTCAAAATGCCTTCTTCTGCCAATAAACTATACAGCGATGCTGCGGCATGACCTTTGGAAAGAATAATTTCATCTTCCTCTTTCATCCAGCCGAAGCGCGCAAACGTGAGCATCTCGGCACACGAAAGCGAGCAGCCAACGTGCCCCGCATTTGCGGCTTTATACATTGCCAGAAAACGTTTTTTGATATTGAACGCTTTGGTGAGTAAATCCTTATGTTGCTCGTTGTTCATTGGCGATGCAATGATAATGATTTAGACATGAGATGTGAGATAAGAGATGTGAGGTGAAAAATGACAATTAAATGACAATGCAGATTTTGCAAACCGAATCAGTTTCATTTATATTCGTCAAAAATTATCTGTACGAAAAACTCATTGCTCTCTTTAATGCTATTGATTACAATAGCCTTTACGCATAATGCTTTTTCGCAAACCTGTCCCGTTCCGCTCACTGCAAAATATGGATTGTATTCTTACACGGGCGACTCTACACTTTGCGTTACACAAGGGCAACCATTTACCGAACAGGTATTTTTCAGAGTTCCATATATGGCAGATAACTTTGTTATAGAATATATTAAAGCGGATAGTCTTGGCAATCTTCCATCGGGAACAACCGTAACTTTTGACAAACCTTCAAGCTATGAATATCAGCCGGGCGAAAGAGGATGCGCCACCATATCGGGCATTGCACCTGTGCAATGGCATGAAAGGATTTTCTTTTATATCAAATTAAAAGTTGTACCACTTCCAGAAGTGCGGGGAGATTTTTATGATATGACAACATTTATGAATTTACCAAGTGATTCTGTTTGCACTTTCCTTGCCATGAAAGCTAATGCTCCGAATGTGATTTGCAATCTCAAAATTGTCGGGAATATTTATGCAGACATGAATAATGATTGCAATTCAGACACAAGTGATTTTTCGATTACAAACCATAAAATAACGCTTAATGGCGTTACGACATCTTTTGCCAATGCTTCGGGAAATTATGTGTTATATCCCGATACATTCGGCTCGCATACCATAGAAATTGATACTTCCGTTTTTGAAATTGGTTGCGGCACGGTGAGCCGTGTGGTGAATATTTCACCGCAAACGCAAGTTTCAACAGGCAATGATTTTGCCATGAAACCAAATACCCAATACCGCGACCTTGCCGTAACTTTCAATTCTTTCGGTTGGTGGCTTTTCGGCTTCACGGGAAAAGGAAATATTGTTTACAGAAATAATGCTTTTGTGCCTGTGGATGCAACCATAAGGATGAAATATGATTCCATTACGCGCTTTGTTCAAAGTTTAATTACGCCTTCATTTTTAGATACGGTTAATCGCATTATTGAGTGGCAGGTAAGCAATATTCCCGCGCGTTCGCAAGGAAATATTTTAGTTGAATTTCAACTGCCGCTGCCGACCGTTCCTTTGTTTCAATTGCGCGACACGCTTTGGATTTTTCCCGATTCAACAGACACAAATCCACAGGATAATATTCACATCACCGACAACTTAGTTGTTGGTGCTTTTGACCCGAACGACAAGCAGGTTTCGCCACGCGGCACAGAGGCTGGCGGTAAAATTACTTTGGCAGATTCTGTGCTTACTTACAAAGTGCGCTTTCAAAACACAGGCACAGGACCTGCGGTGAACGTGGTAATCATTGACACTTTAGACAGCGATTTGAACCTCCTGTCTTTCAAACCGGGATTGGCAAGTCATCCATATTCTACGGAGTTGGAAGGCAATATCGCCACTTTCACTTTCAGCAACATCATGTTGCCCGACAGCAACGCCAACGAGCCGGAAAGTCACGGCTTTATTCAATACAGCATCAGAAAGAAAAGCGGCTTGGGCTACGGCACGGTGATTGAAAACAGCGCGAGCATTTACTTCGATTTCAATGAGCCTGTGAAAACGAATACCGTTACTTCCACCTACTTCAATTTTGTTTCATCGGTAAAGGATTTGGAAACCGCTTCAACGGTTTCGCTTTATCCGAATCCTGCTTCACAAAAAGTAAATGTGGTGGCAACGGAACAGATGAATGAGTTAGTAATCACAGACATTTCGGGAAGTATTTTAAAAAGGTTTGTTCCCGCTTCTGTTTCCATAGAAATTGATTTGAGTGAATTGCCTGCGGGTATTTATTTCATTGCGGCTAAAACGGCTAAGGGCGTTCGGCAGAACAAGTTGGTGAAGTTATGAGTTTTGAGTGATGAGTGAAAAATTATGAATGGTTAATGATGAATAAAATTCTCCGCGCCTCTGCGCGAAACCTAAGTTTGCGTAAGCAAACCTCTGTGAACTCTGTGTGAAATAAAAAATAGAACAGCCCTGCAAAATGATAAAAAACAACCTCCCATAAAACAAAAAATCCCGCCCGAAGGCAGGATTTTTGTATTGAATTTTGAAGGAAATTATTTAACGCCCAATGCTGCACGTTTGAAGCCTGTAACGGTCAATCCGCTGCTGGCTTGTCCAAGCACCTGCGCAACAGTTTTGCTGCCATCTTTCACGAACGGCTGAGTAAGCAAAGTATTCTCTTTAATGAAAGTGCTTGCTGCGCCTTCGGCAATTTTATCCAAAATGTTTTCCGGTTTGCCTTGTGCTGCCGCTTTTTCGCGGGCAATAGCTTTTTCTCTTTCCAACACTTCGGTTGAAATACCGGCTGCATCCACAGCAGCAGGATTCATAGCTGCAATCTGCATAGCTACATCTTTTCCGATAGCGGAAATTGCATCATTCAAAGGTTGGTTCAAAGCAACCAATACTCCGATTTTGTTACCCATGTGGTTGTAAGCAACAATACTTTCTCCTGCCAAAACTTCAAAAGAAGATACATCTATCAATTCACCGATTGCAGAAACTTTTTCCTGCAACAGGCTCTTGATAACCGTGCCGTTCAACTCGGCAGCCAACAAGGCTTCCAAATTCGGAATGTTGCTGTTTAAAGCAAGTTCCGCTATGCTTTCTGCCAACTGGCGGAAGTCTTCATTCTTAGCAACAAAGTCTGTTTCGCAGGAAAGATATACCACAACACCGCGTTTGTTATCGGCAGTAGTTTTAGCTATTACCACGCCTTCCGATGCAGCGCGACCTGCACGCAATTCGGCAACTTTAGCGCCTTTTTTACGCAAAAAATCTATGGCTTTCTGAACATCGCCCGCACTTTCGGTAAGCGCTTTTTTGCAATCCATCAATCCCGCACCTGTTAGGTTGCGGAGTTCGTTTACTTGAGCAGCTGTAACTGACATAACTTAAATTTGATTTTTATTTAATGATTGGTTTTGTATTAAAAAAACTTGCCAAGTTGCTGTGGGCAAACTTGGCAAGCAGTGATTGAGTATTTTGAGTTTTAAACAGTTTATTTTTTCACTGCACCACCTGTGCGGCTGCGGCTGCGACCCGCGCCACCGCCTGCATTGCCGCCACCTGCGCCTCTGCGCCTGCGTTTGCCGTCTCCGCCTTCTTCTTCGGTAACAACTTCAAAGTTTTGATTGTCGTTATCTTCAACATCACCATCTTCTTCTCCGTCTTTATTGGCTGCGCGCTCTGCCAAACCTTCGGCAATTGCTTCAACAATAAAATTGGTGATAAGCGAAATAGATTGAGCCGCATCATCATTTGCAGGAATTGCGAAATCAACTTTAGTAGGGTCGCTGTTAGTATCAACAATACCAAAAGTGTTGATGTTCAAGCGTTGCGCTTCTTTTAAAGCGATATGTTCGTGTGAAATATCAACCAAGAAAATCGCGCTCGGCACACGGTTCAAAGCGCTTACACCGCCCAACACTCTTTCCATTTTGTCTTTCTCGCGGGTCAATACCAAACGCTCTTTTTTAGTAGTGTTTTCCAACGTGCCGTCTGCAGCCATCTTGTCGATGGTTTGCATTTTTTTGATGCTCTTGCGGATAGTGGTGAAGTTTGTGAGCATACCGCCCAACCAACGCTCGGTAACAAAAGGCATATTCACTTTTTTGGCTGCCTCTTTAACGATTTCTTTCGCTTGCTTTTTTGTTGCCACGAAAAGAATTTTCTTCCCGCTTTTCGCCATAAAACGAAGCGCGTTTGCAGCCTCATCCAACTTCTCGGTTGTTCTGTTGAGGTCAATGATATGAATGCCTTTCTTTTCGGTGAAAATGTAAGGCAGCATTTTCGGATTCCATTTGCGTTTCAGGTGACCAAAGTGAACACCTGCTTCGATTAACGCTTCCTGAGATAATTTTTGCATATAATATTGATGAATAATCTTTGAAAAAATTGATTAACGCTTGCTGTACTGTTCTTTTTTGCGGGCTTTGCGCAAACCTGTTTTCTTTCTTTCCACCACGCGGGCATCTCTGCGCAATAGTTTTTCTTTCTTCAATGCAGGGCGTTTTTCTGCATCTTCGGCAACGATGTTTCTTGCTATTGCCAAAGAAATTGCTTCTGCCTGACCTTTGATGCCACCACCGTAAACGTTGATGGAAATATCTAATTTTCCTTCAACTTCGGCTGCTTTTAAAGGTGCTTCCACTTTGTGTTGCAGATATACATTCGGCAAATACTCTTTATAGTCTTTACCGTTGATTACAACCTGACCGTTTCCGGCTTTTACCGAAGCGCGGGCAATTGCCGTTTTGCGTCTTCCTACTGTTACTTTACTCATTCGGATGTTATTGTTGAATGTGTTCTTTTAATTTATTAGAGTGCTTTAGGTTGTTGCGCTGCGTGAGCGTGGTTGGCATCGCTGTAAACATACAGTCTGCGGAACATTTGCGCACCCAAAGTTGATTTAGGCAACATTCCTTTTACTGCAATTTCAATCAACTCGTTCGGATTTTTTTCCAAAATCTGGCGAGGTGTGCGAAAACGCTGACCACCCGGAAAACCGGTATAGTGAATCAATTGTTTTGCGTTCAATTTATTGCCTGTCATTCTGACTTTAGCAGAGTTAAGCACAATCACATTGTCACCGCAATCGCTGTTTGGTGTGAATGTTGCTTTGTGTTTGCCGCGCAGAATTGTAGCGATTTGTGTCGCCATTCTGCCCAATGTTTTGCCTTCGGCATCAATCACAAACCACTCTCTTTTAATTTCGAGGGCTGATACCGATTTTGTTGTATAACTACGTGACTGCATGATAAACTTCCGCTTTGTTTTTTAAAACGGGGTGCGAATATAGGATTTATGCTTTTATATTTCAAAGCATTCCGGTAAATATTTTTCAGGCAGGACGATAAATACGCTGATAATCAATGATTAAATGGCTAAGGAATTTTTATACGGTCAAGTTTACGGAGCAACTATTTTGCTCCTTTGCCGCCTTTGTTATCCTGAATACGTTTCAAAAGTTCTTGTTTGTATTTTTCTTCGGCTGAAAGCAGCAAGCCGTATTTTTGCGCGCCTATCGCCTGTTCAAACTGCGGGCGGTATTTTTTTACAAGGTCTAATTTCTTTTGCTCAAATTCAATTTTTTTATCCGCTAATTGCGAATCATCATCACCATCCAAACGATAAGTCTGACGCAAAGATTTCAATTCGCCACGATACTGATTGTAAACGGGCCAAAACTTCTGACCTTCTTCGGGCGTTAGCTGCAACTGTTCCGTGAAATATCCCACACGATACGATTCAATTTGCGCGGTAACATTCTTATTGATTCCGACAATAAGAAATGTAAAAGCAAGTATGTAAAATATGAATCTCATAACTTTTATTTTCGGTTAAATAAATTCTTCATCCAATTCCATGAGCAAATCCTGCTCATCAAATAATTCATCTTCTGCCAACAGCAAGTTATCAAAATTTATTTTCCTGCTTAAAGATACTTCGTCAAACTCATCAATATTCATGGCAATATAATTACGTATTTCATCAGTACTGATGCTTTGCAGTTGTGCGGCAAGTCGAGCCTCCGCACTCATCTGAATATTATGCTGCTGAATACCGAACCAAAACATCATTACACCCACTAAAACTGCCACAAACGCGAATGATAAACGGGGATTGAAAAGCGGAGCAAGCAATTTATCCAACACATTGTTTACGCCATCCAACCATCCGCCAGACGGAGCAGCAACCGTTTCCTCCGCTTTTATTTTTTGCAGTATCCTTTGAGGTAATACAGCAAAGTAATTTGCAGGAACCGTAAACGGATTTTTCTTTTCAAAATTCAGCAGCGCGGGAGCAAGCGCGACAACTTCTTCCTTCACTTCCTCCGCTCTTATTTTTTCAATAATGGAAGCGGATGATTTTGCAAAATAATTTTCGGGCAACTGCATCGCCTGCGATTTTTTCAGTTGCGTTAAAAGCGGTGAAAGCGCGGGTTCTTCAAGGCTTGCTTCTTCGGCTTTTGCAGCAGCAATAATCTTTTCGGGCAACGAACTGAAATACATTGCAGGAACGGAAAAAGCGTTTGTGCGCGGCAACTTCGCCAACGCAGGCGCAATTTCATTCAACTCGTTCTGTATCTCCTTATTCATGATTCGTTTTTCAAAAAATGCTGCGTATAGACTTGTTAATGTTTGTTGGGTTTAATCCTCCTTCAATAAAAATGTTTCCACTTTTTGCACCGCATGGTGATACGATGCTTTCAACGCGCCCACGCTCGTTCCAAGCATTTCGCTCATCTGCTCATAAGGCAACTCGTCATAGTAGCGCAACAGAAAAACCTGCTTTTGTTTATCGGGTAAAGTATCAATCGCCTTTTGCAATTTCAGTTCAATTTCATCACCGTTGAAATACGCATCGCCTTTCAGGTAATTTGCAGGTCCAAAACTGCTGTCATCTTCATCGCTGTTATTGCTCTGCCCGCCTTCAAACGGAATGGTGGCTTTGCGTTTCTTCTGATTCAAATGATTCAATGCTTCGTTTGTAGCGATGCGGTAAACCCACGTAAAAAACTGCGAATCGGCTCTGAAATTTTCGAGCGCGCGCCAAACTTTCACAAAAGTATTTTGCATCACATCATCGGCATCTTCATGCGATAAAACCATCCTGCGAATGTGCCAATACACGCGCTCCTGATGGCGTTCCATCAGCATGGTAAACGCTTTTTCACGCTTTCCCGAATGAAACATTTCAAGTAGTTCGCTATCGGTCATAAGTTGTTATTCGTTTTTATGTTTAAGGACTTTGGCAAGTCAATTTTCGCTACTTTATATTTCATTTTCAAATCATTTTAATATTGGCGGTTGCACTTCTCCAAATTTGTCATAGTTTGATAATTTCTTTATTTATTCAAATAAATTGAAAACAACATTTTTCTTTTCTACCACGTTTTTCTGTTTAATAAAATCAAGGCGATAATCGTTTTTTATTTGTCCGTTGTTATCAAGTCTGTCCAAAATCATTTGATAATATTCAGGGTGCAACTCGCAACTGATAAAATTTCTGTTCAGGTTTTTGCACAACACTAATTCACTTCTGCTACCGCCAAATAAACTGTCTGTCGGTTTCAAAACTCTCATGCACTAATTAAATCAGCCGCGTCAACTAATTCTTCACCACATTCACGGCAAAAAAGTTTTATTTCTTCTTCTGCAATAAGTGAAGAAGTCAATTCTAATCTATTATCGACAACTTGATAAATATCGTATCGGTTGGGTTTCGATACAAATTCGTTTGAACCACAACTACATGGCTTGACTTTATTTGTCTTGGATGATTTCATATCGTTGCGATTTAGTTAGTGAAATGCTGTTGTAATTGTTTGGGTCTTTAAATTCAAATTGCCAAAAAGAATAAAACAGATTTCTTTTTTCAAAAAATAAAACCTTGATTTCTTTCTTGCTGTAATTCGCCCATTGCTTAAAAGGATAATAAAGTTGGCGAATGATTGTGTTTTTCGTTTTGCTGTTTTTCGCTTCAATCAAAACGATTTGATTTTCCCCTTCGTAACCTGCATCTACTTCCGTTTGAACGCTTTTAGCTTCTATAAGATGTTTGCCAACATAAAAACTAAAGCCGTCTTGCGGAGTGTATTTTCTTCCTCGAATTGTCAATACCAAAGAATCATCATTTAAAAAAGTTCGGACTAAACTTGAGGCATAAGCAAAATCAAGATGTTGCATTTCAGAACTTCCGACAATGGCTGTATCAAGTGTGAAATTTAATTTTGACGTATAAATTTTTGCTGAAGTTGTTATTTCGGGAATATCAATATAGCCCTCACCTTTTACAATAACATAATTTCCGTTTTTAGTCGGGAGCAGAAATAAATCATTATCAGCAAAAACTTTTGGTCGGTGTTCACGTTTGTTTTGATAACATAAAATACGAACTTCTTTTTCATTTGTTTTTGTGAAATGAGAAGTTGCTTTCTTTATTTCATCAGCAGAAATTGGGAACGGACTTTTGTTGAAATCGTGCTGATGAATTTCATACTTTTCAAAAATTGCGTCCCAAGATTTATCCGCCATTTTGAGAAATTTTGTTGTATCGTTTAATGCTTAGATTTATGAAATCTTCGTTTATGTCAATGCCGATATATTTTCTATTGCCAATCAGTTTTGCGGCAATACCTGTTGTGCCACCACCATTAAAAGGGTCAAGAATAATATTGCTTTCATTGGTGGATGATAAAACAATTCGTTTCAACAACGCCAACGGTTTTTGAGTAGGATGTTTGCCGAACTCCTTTTCATTTTGTGGTGGAGTTGGAATACTCCAAACGCTTCGCATTTGCTTATCGGGAGCTTTCATTTTATCTTCTTCAAAAATTCCCGTTTTCATTTTTTCATAATTGAAAATGTGTTTTGCCTTCTTATCTTTTTTTGCCCACAACAGCGTTTCATGGCTATGAGCAAAAGTGGTGCAAGCCAGATTGGGAGCAGCATTCGGCTTGAACCATGAAATATCATTCAAGATGTGAAAGTTTAATTTCTGCAAAACAAATCCGCATTGATAAATACTGTGATTAGTGCCACTAATCCAAATCGTTCCGCCTGGTTTTAAAACTCTTCTGCATTCGGCAATCCACGTTTCGTGAAATTTAAAATCTTCGTCAAATCCTTTCGATTTATCCCAATCGCCTTTATTCACTTTCACCATTCTTCCTGCATGGCAAGTGATTCCGTCATTTGATAAATTGTATGGCGGGTCGGCAAAAACCATATCAACGTAGTTGTCGGGAAAACGGCTCATAACTTCCAAACAGTCGTCATTGTAAAGAGCAAAATCGTCTGTTTTGAAAACAGGTTTTATGCTCCGTTGAACTCCATTTTGAGAAATGTAGCCGACCAAGTCCTCTAAAACCAAATTATTTATGGTCAGATTATCTTCCATTTTTCTGTCCTC
>CAZSEG010000005.1:8337-12906 GCA_964605875.1 uncultured Chitinophagaceae bacterium | reverse complement strand
ACCACATTCACAGTATCCAAACCGTATTTTTTCAGCAATTGGTCGGGTGTTCCGCTTTCGCCAAAGCTATCATTCACAGCAACAAATTCAATGGGCGCGGGAAAATTTTGCGCAAGCAAAGTCGCAATGCTGCTTCCCAATCCGCCAATGCGGTTATGCTCTTCGGCAACCACCGCGCATTTTGTTTTTTTCACCGAATCCAAAATAGCTTTTTCATCCAAAGGCTTAATGGTGTGAATGTTGATGAGTTCCACCGAAACGCCTTGCTCCTGCAACTGTTTGGCGGCTTCAATGCTTTTCCAAACCAAATGCCCTGTTGCAAAAATTGTTACATCAGTTCCTTCATTTAATACCAATGCTTTACCGATTTCAAAAGGCGTTTCTTTAGGAATAAATATAGGCCATTTTGGTCTGCCGAAACGGAGGTAAACCGCGCCATTGTGGTTGGCAGCCGCAATGGTTGCTGCGAATGTCTGGTTGTAGTCGCACGGGTTGATTACCGTCATACCGGGCAGCATTTGCATTAAGCCGATGTCTTCCAGAATTTGGTGCGTTGCGCCATCTTCGCCCAACGTTAAGCCCGCATGAGAAGCGGCAATTTTCACATTTTTTCCACTGTAAGCAACCGACTGGCGGATTTGGTCATACACTCTGCCCGTTGCAAAATTTGCGAAGGTGGTGGCGAAAGGAATTTTTCCGCCAATGGTCAAGCCCGCAGCAATGCCAATCATATTTGCCTCGCCAATGCCGCACTGCACAAAGCGTTCAGGAAATTCTTTAATGAAAGCATCTAATTTTAACGAGCCGGCAAGGTCGGCACAAAGCGCAACAACATCAGGATTGGTTTTGCCTAAATGAAGCATCGCATCGCCAAAGCCCGAACGGGTATCCTGCGCACCGGTGGGTACATATTCTGAAAGCATAATTTCCGAAAATTTTGCCAAACATAGAAGAAAGCAACGCTTGCCGAACAAGATGTTTTACCCATTATGTTGATTGCTTTATTGCGGAATAAATGCAATGCGTTTATTGCGTTAAAATCACTTCGCTTTTTCTGCGGCTTTCCAGTGCTGCACACGCACCTGCTCTTTCACCAAATCCAAAGAATGAATTACCATTTCGGTAACAGTATTTTGAAGTTTTGAATCTTCCTCTTCCATCAAAATTGCTTCGATAATTCCATCTGTAATTTTTTCAATTACAATACGACTTTCATCTGTAGAAAATTTTTCAAAAATATGATTGATAGTTTCAAAAGTAATATCGTAAACCGATTGCTGAATGGCACTGCTGGCGGCTTTGCCCACTAATGGCACAGCTTCGAGTAATTGAATATTTTCGTTCTGCCGGATAGCTGCGGACACCGCTTCATTGATAGATTCACGCAATTCATCTTTGTTGGCTTCGTATTGATTTTTCATTACCAACTGAACGCGATGCGCAATAAAATCAACCAAAATTTCTTTGCGCGGCAACACCACTTCTTCAATAATTTTTCCTGTCAACGGAATGCCTGTTTTTACCTCCCCCTGCACACCTTCAATAATATTTACTACCACTCTGTCTGAAATTTCTTCGGTTAAAACCATCAGGTATTTATTGAAACGCTGATAGAGATACCATTGGCGAATATCAATCAATTTCATGCGGTTCAGGCGGATAATTACCGCTACAATTCTTAATACCCGCAGCACTCTGAAAGAGCCTACGGGAATACATCCCAATACTTCATACCAATTTATGAAAGGATAAAAAAACCATCGGTTGTAAGTTTTGTTGATGATGGCAAGCAACCAACGCAGCGACAACTCCGTCAGAAAAATCGCAACAAAAACTCCGTCAATAAAAATGAAATTTTGAAAAACGGGTTGATACAATTCATAAAACCGTGGCAAGTATTGTTGTATTAAAGAACTGATTTTTTCTTGCTCAAAATTTACCTGCAACGCAAGCATGGTAAGGTTTACCAACACAAGTATCACCATCAAAATATCTACGAACACCAAAATCCTGTCTAAGCGCGGATTGTATTTTTTATCTTTTATATACATAAGTTTGTTTTGTAATGCCGAGTTAAAAATCGTTTTTTTTAGCATAAAAAAACTCCCGCTGATTTGCACCAACGGGAGTTTGTATAATAAATAGTTGTTTCAATTTTAGTTTGCCGCAGGCGCATCCAACAAAACCTTGCGGCTTAGTTTGAATTTGCCTGTTTTAGGGTCTAAGCCCACCAACTTCACTTTCACTATTTCATTTTCTTTCAACACACCTTCCATTGTTTCAAGGCGTTTGTGTGAAACTTCTGAAATGTGCAGCAAACCTTGCTTGCCCGGCAGGAACTCTACGAAAGCGCCATAAGGCATAATGCTTTTAACGGTTGCTTCGTAAACATCACCGATTTCAGGTGTTACCACAATGCTTTGAATCCATTTGTGCGCAGCATCCAAACCATCTTTGTTTGGCGAGAAAATCTCCACAATACCTCTGCCGTCCACTTCCTCAATGGTAATGGTAGTGCCTGTAACAGCCTGAATTTCCTGGATAACTTTTCCACCCGTGCCGATAACCGCACCGATAAATTCCTTATCAATTTTCATTACCACAACGCGCGGTGCATGAGGTTTGTAATCTTCGCGCGGAGCAGAAAGCGTTTTGGTCATTTCATTCAAGATATGCAATCTGCCGCGTTTAGCCTGCTCCAATGCTTCCATCAAAACCTGTTGACTTAAACCATCTACTTTGATGTCCATTTGACAAGCAGTAATGCCATCCACAGTGCCGCAAACTTTAAAGTCCATGTCGCCCAAGTGGTCTTCATCACCAAGAATATCCG
The DNA here is from genome assembly GCA_964605875.1 of uncultured Chitinophagaceae bacterium. Lineage (GTDB taxonomy): Bacteria > Bacteroidota > Bacteroidia > Chitinophagales > LD1 > UBA7692. The sequence goes on along the minus strand of CAZSEG010000005.1, from coordinate 10,073 downwards.
AAAGAATCGCATAGTTGCCTTTATCATCCGTTACCAAGCCCATTGCGATGCCGCTCACAGGTTTTTTGATTTTGATACCTGTATCCATCAAAGCCAATATGCCTGCGCAAACAGTAGCCATTGATGAAGATCCGTTAGATTCCAAAATGTCGCTCACAATACGAACGGTGTAAGGAACATCAGAAGGAACAACCGATTGAATAGCGCGCAATGCAAGATTGCCGTGTCCGATTTCTCTGCGACCTGTACCGCGCGGAACTCTTGCCTCGCCTGTGCTGTAGCCCGGGAAGTTGTAGTTCAACATCAACCTTTTTTCTTCGTTGATTACCACACCATCCACTTTTTGCTGGTCGAGTTTTGTACCTAAAGTAACGGTTGTAAGCGATTGCGTTTCGCCACGTGTAAAAATGGCTGAACCGTGCGCGCCCGGAAGGTAATCCACCTCCGTCCAGATAGGACGAACTTCATCCATTTTGCGACCGTCCAATCTTTTCTTTTCGTTCAACATCACTTCGCGCACTGCATCTTTATTTATGTCATGATAGTAATGTGCAATCAACCAAGCATCTTCTTTTGCTTTTTCTTCGCCAACTTCTGCAATGTATGCTGCAACAAATTCTTCCTCGATTTCAGCAAATTTTTGCTTGCGCAAATCTTTGTTGGCAATGCCTTCGGCAGCAATCACTTTGTTTCTTTCAAAAGCAAAATCAGTTATCTTTTTCTTTAAATCTAAATCGTGCTTTTCGTGGCTGTAAGTGCGTTTTTCTTTAGTGCCTTTTTCAGCTTCAAATTCGCGAATCACCGCGATGTGCGTTTTGATAACATTGTGCGCAAAAGAAATAGCAGCCACCATGTCGGCTTCGCTCACTTCTTTCATTTCGCCTTCCACCATCAAAATGTTTTCGGCAGTGGCAGCAATAATCATATCCATGTCGGTAGCCGCGCTTTCAACCTCACTTTTCTTAGGGTTGATTACAAATTTACCGTGGATACGCGCCACGCGAACTTCACTTACAGGCTCTGCAAAAGGAATGTCGGAACAAGCCAATGCCGCAGAAGCAGCCAAACAAGCCAAAGCATCAGGTAATTCATCCGCATCGGCAGAAATCAATTGCAGCATCACAACCACGTTAGCGTGAAAATCGCTTGGAAACAACGGGCGCAAAGCTCTGTCCACCAAACGACTGGTTAAAATTTCATGCTCGTAAGGGCGACCTTCGCGCTTAAAAAATCCGCCCGGGTATTTTCCCAATGCCGCGAAGTTCTCGCGATATTCAACTGTTAAAGGCATAAAGTCAACGCCTTCTTTAGCATTTTTATCTGCACACACAGTGGCAAGCAACATGGTTTTACCATATTTTACTACCACACTTCCATCGGCTTGTTTCGCTAATTTTCCTGTTTCAATTTCAACCAAGCGACCATCGCCTAAGTCAACTGTTTTTTTGATAATGTTCATCCTTAAATTGTTTGTTGTTTTAAATTCTTGTTATTGTTTTTTAAATTCTGCCGGATAAATGTTGCAGTTGGTAGATACCGGCTTTGCCTTTGATAAAAGTTGAAGAAACTCCGGCAAACAAGAATGTAGCATTAGTTTATTTCTTTTATCGTTTAGCAGTTTCATCTTTTGCTGCAAAACGTTCATCCAATGGTGAAAAAAGAAAATGGCTGGTAAAAACCAACCATTTTCTTCATTTTATTTTTACTTACGAATACCTAATTTCGCGATAAGCGAG
>CAZSEG010000005.1:0-8327 GCA_964605875.1 uncultured Chitinophagaceae bacterium | reverse complement strand
AAGTAGTTCAAAAGCCTTTTGCGTTTACCTACCATAATCAACAAAGCACGTGTGTTGCTGTGATCCTTGCGATTCGTTTTTAAATGGTCGCTGATATGGTTAATACGGCTTGTGAACAAAGCGATTTGCGCTTCTGTTGAACCAGTGTTCTTTTCAGCACCACCAAATTCGGTGAAAATGTTCTTCTTAACTTCTTTAGTTACTTGCATATTATTTCAAAATGGAGCGCGAATATAAATGTTTTTTGTTTACGAACAAATTTTGACTCGCTCTCTGTTTTATGGAAAAAATATTTACCAAACGATTGTTTGGTAAAAAAAGAAACTTTATTTTCGTAATTCCGTTTTAAAAGCGGATTCAAAATATTTAATCAACCAAACATTTTTTATGTCAGCATTAACCGAAAAGAAACAAGTTTTAAAAGGCGCGGAGTTCCTTATCAAAGAATCATCTTGGGAAGATATTTACATTCCCGAACAGATTACCGAAGAGCAAAAAATGATGCGCGACATGACCAAGGATTTCATTGCTACCGAAATCGAGCCGCATTTAGAAAAGTACGAACACGACCCGATGTTGGGTGTGGATGTAATCAACAAAGCCGGAGAATTGGGTTTGCTGGGCTTGCACATTCCTGTTGAGTATGGTGGCGAAGGCAAAGACATTACTACATTCTCTTATGTTACCGAAGTTTTAGGCTGGGGTCACGGATTGAGTGTTGCTATTGGTGCACATACAGGCATCGGCACTTGCCCTATCATATATTATGGTACTGATGCGCAACGTGCAAAATACTTGCCCAAATTGGCTACGGGCGAATTGAAAGCTGCTTACTGCTTGACTGAGCCTTGGAGCGGCTCGGATGCACTGGGCGCGCGCACAAAAGCGGTGTTGAGCGAAGACGGTAAATATTACACGCTTACCGGGCAAAAAATGTGGATTACAAACGCAGGCTTTGCCGATGTGTTTGTAGTGTTCGCAAAAATTGATGGTGACGATAAAAAGTTCACAGGCTTTATTGTTGAAAAAGGATTTGAAGGCGTGAGCGTTGGCGCGGAAGAAAAGAAAATGGGTATTAAATCATCTTCTACCCGTCAAGTGTTTTTCAATAACGTAAAAGTGCCTGCCGAAAACTTGTTGGGCGAAGCAGGAAAAGGGCATAAAATTGCTTTCCAGATTTTGAACATTGGTCGCTATAAATTGTGTAACGGTGTGTTGGGCGGTGCAAAAAAAGCAGTGGGTCAGGCAGTGAAATATGCCAACGAGCGTCAGCAATTCAAAACGCCTATTTCTCAGTTTGGTGCTATGAAGCAAAAGTTAGGTGAAATGGCTATCCGTGTCTGGACTGCCGAATCTGCTTCGTACCGTGTTTGCGATTGGATTAACCAAAAAGAACATGACTTGAAAGCCGAAGGCAAATCAATGACCGAATACCTTACGGGCGGTGCGGAAGAATATCAAATCGAATGTGCTTTGCTGAAAGTTATCGGCTCGGAAGTATTGGATTATGTGGTGGACGAAGGTTTGCAAATTCACGGTGGTTACGGCTTCAGCGAAGAGTATCCGATGGCGCGCGCTTACCGCGACAGCCGCATCAACAGAATTTTTGAAGGCACAAACGAAATCAACCGTATGCTTTCAATTGATGCGTTGTTGAAGTTTGCCATGAAAGGAAAAATTGATTTGATGGGACCCGGCATGGCTGTTCAAAAAGAATTGATGAGTGTGCCTGATTTCGGTTCAAACGATGATAGCGATGATGTTTTTGCAGCAGAGAAAAAAGCATTGAAAAATGCTAAGAAGGCATTCCTGTTGGTAGCAGGTGGTGCAGTGCAAAAATTGATGCAAAAATTGAGCAATGAGCAAGAAATATTGATTCACTCGTCTGACATTTTGAGCGACATCTTAGTAATGGAAAGCGCAATGTTGCGTGCCGAGAAATTGGTAAACCTGCATGGTCTGGAAGCCTCTCAAGTTTATGTAGATATGGTAAAATGTTTCTTCTTTGATGCATTGGAGCGTATTGGCGTAAATGGTCGCTCGGCTTTGGCGGCTTTTGCAAGCGGAGATGAGTTGCGCATGATGCAAATGGGTTTAAAACGTTTCACTAAATATGAAACCATCAATACTAAAAACATTCGCAGAGCGGTTGCCGATAAGTTGATTGACGAAAACGGTTATCCTTTCTGGGATTAAGACTCCCCTTCACCTTTCGCTTTCGGGCGAAAACACTGCTGTTGCAGTGCTATACAAACGCAGTTCCTAACGGGACTGCGTTTTTTGTTTCTTGGATTACACGAAGTGATGATTACACGGATTAAAGGATTACGCAGATTTTTTATTGACGGATTTACGGATTGACCATTGACGGATTGATTACGCAGATTGCTTTTTTCTGATTTCTGATTTCTGTTCTCTATTTTTTTCGCAAGCGATGATTACGCAGATTATAGGATTAAGGGATTGTAGAGATGGGCTTTCGTCTTTGGTCTTTCGTCTTTGACCATTTATCATTAACCTATCAGTGTTCTGTTTGTGTCCCTACAACTGCAAAATAGCAAAAGCCCCACCTGCTTGCGCAAATGAGGCTTTACTATTCGTGTTCAATATTTTTTAGTAAACTATCAATCGTTTGCTGTGTTTGGAGCCGGGTGTTACAATAGCTACAATGTAATTTCCGCTTATCAATTCATTGATGTCGAAGTAATAAACGTGTGAGCCTTTGGTCATTGAAACGCCTCCACGCTTGGTAACTCTGCCCATCATGTCAAAGAAAATTACTTCCGCATCCATATCGTTTTCGGTATTGACACTGATGGAGGTAGTTGCTTTTGCAGGGTTTGGCGTGAACTCGCCAATCTCCAACACGCCACCCACATTTCTGATTTCGGCAGTTGCAATCGGGCTGTATTCAAACTTAGCATCAAAGTCAATTTGTTTCAAACGATAGTAGTAGCGAATGTTCGGGTCAATGGTTTTATCGTCAAAGTTGTAAACCTTGGTTTCGGTGGTGCTTCCGTTGCCGTTCACCCAACCGATGTTGTCGAACTCCACACCATCTTTTGAACGGTGAATTTCAAAGCCCATGTTGTCAATTTCAGTTTCCGTAACCCATTTCAGTTTGATGTATTTATTCTCAACTGGCTTTGCTTCAAACACAGTGAGTTTAACGGGCAGCGAACCTCCGCCACCGTTGCCTATTCCAAATTCGGAGAATGAAGTAAGCGAGCCGAGCGCGGTAAGCCCCGAAGTTACGCTTCTTAACGTTCCGCCAAGAGCCGGCAGCAAACCACCGCCAATTCCCCAGTTGGTAACCGCGCTGCGCGTTGGGCGTTTCAGCAAACCGAAATTGTTGTCCACCAAACCGCTAAAATTTGCTGTTGAAGCGTTCACGTCATAGCTGCCCAACAGCGGTTGCGCGTTCGGTTCTACCCGCCAGATTCCTTCGGATGCAAGCTGCGTGGCAGTAATGTTTTGGTCAGCATAACTGATGCCTGCGCGGGAATCATCGGGAACCGAATCAAACTCCACACACACATAGCTTGTTCCAACTAACAAATTATTTTTCAGTTCAAACCAGTATTCGCCTTCTTTACCTTTGCGCCCAACCGACCAACGGTAAGTTTGTCCGCTGTTGCCGATGTAGCGGCAGAATTGCCCCATCACAAAACTACTGTCGCTGCCGCCCGTTACCGATGTGTGGCTGTTGTTGGTAAGCAGCAGCGAATCGCGCCCCATATCCAAGCAACCGCGCAACAAAGCGATGGTGTTCGACACCTCAACTTTTCCTTCGGCAACAAACGCAGGGCTTAATCCCGATGCGTTGTTGAACACCACATTTCGGTATTGAATCGCATCCGTTCCTCTGCCTTTGCTGCTTGGAATAATTTGCTTTTCTGTTCCGTTGAAGTAAATGGTTGATGAATTGTTTGAAGTAATTTTTCCGTAATTCAATGGCGCGGCATTGCGCTTCACCGTTCCGCCCAAATACAGTTTCGCATTGCTTCCCAAAGAAATATTCACGGTATTCTGAGCCGAAGCATCCATTTCAATATCTTTTGCAACAGTAAGCTGCGCGTTGTTTTGAATGTTCAGGTTAGCGGTTCCCATTTCATTGCTCATCTGCAATATTCTGCAAGCAGAATTTCCCGAAACGGTAATTGTTTTTCCCGAAATAATTGCCGTGTCGCTGATGCCCGGATAGCCGTTGCCGCCCGTGCAATTTCCGCTCCATGTTACCGATTGATTCCACTCACCGGAATTCATTGCCACGCAACCCGAATACGGCAACAGGTGGCGAATCAAAATTGTATCACGCGCCACGCAACCTCCGTTCGTAACTTTCCATTCAAGTAATGCTTCGTTGTCCACAACAACCGTTACGTTAGAAGTCCTTGATGCAGGAGTTTCAATAGCTGCATTGCCGCTCACCAAAGTCCATAAACCCGCACCGCTGCCCGGATTGTTCGCGCTCATGGCAAATATTGCAGAGCCGTTTACTCTTGTAATATCCGCTCCTGCATTTGCGGTTACGCTTGCCGTTGTATTGGTTAAAACAACATTATCGCTTGTTGAGCCGCAAGAGCCATTGCTGATTGTCCATTTTAAAGTTGCCAAGTTGCCCACGATTGTAACCAACGAAGTTGGCGATGAAGGCGTTGTAACAACGGCAACCCCGCTCACCACGCTCCACGCGCCAGAACCAACAGGTGTTGAGTTTGCTGCCATTGTAAATACCAAGTTGTTGCAGTTCGTAATATCCGCTCCTGCTGCGGCAACAGCGGCTGCGGCAGGCTCGGTAACAGTTGCTGTTTTCACCAATGTGCAACCTCTGCTGTCAGTAATAGTTACAGAATAATTTCCCGCAGGACGGGCAGTGATATTTTGTGTGGTTGCTCCCGAACTCCACAGGTATGTGTATGGAGAAGTTCCTCCGCTCACAGATTGCGAAACAGCTCCTGTTGATGCTCCGTTACAGGCAACATTTGTTACCGATAAAACAGAAGCCAAAACTGCGCTCGGTTGCGTGATTGTTGCCGAAGCGGTTTTGGTGCAATTGTTGGCATCGCGCACGGTTACGGTGTAAGTTCCGGGTGCAAGATTCGCAGGATTTTGCACCGTTGCTCCATTGCTCCAAGCGTAAGTATATGGCGTTGTTCCACCGCTTACGGCAAGCGCAATCGTGCCGTTTGAAGCATTGCGGCAGGTTACGTTTGTTCCTGTTGCGGTTGCATTTAAAACAGCCGGTTGCGCAATGGTTACTGAACCCGTTCCTGTACAAGTTTTGCTGTCGCGCACGGTTACGGTATAAGTTCCTGTTGCAAGGTTTGAAAGGCTTGATGTTGTTGCGCTGTTGCTCCATGAATAAGTGTAAGGCGATGTTCCGGCAGAAGCGGCAACCGATGCCGCGCCATTCGTTAATCCGTTGCAAGTGATGTCTGTTTTCGACATGGTTGCGGTTGGCGTTGGGTTCACCTTCACCGTAATTTGCGATGAAGAAACGCAAGTGCTTTTGAATGAAATATCATCCAAGCCAAAGTCGTTACCGCCTGCAATTGTATTGTCGTTGATGATGGCGATTTCTGCCGTTGTGTTGCTGCCGGAATTCCATGCTGCCGTGAATTGATTCCATCTGCCGCGCGTGGTGGAGGCAACAATGTTTGGACCTAACACTACACCATTGATTTGAAATCTCAGGTTGGCAGGGTTCGCTTCATTTACCGATGAAATAAAAGTTGAAAAATTGTAAGCCGTATTTGGAAGTACACTGATTGTTTGACTCCAAACCGCCTGACCGACAACTGTTGCTCCATTGATAATCATAAAATTGCCTGAACCGCCATTTCCCAATCCTGTGAAATTGCTGTGATACCTTACTGCGCTTGTGTCAATCGCATAGCGACCTTCCGGCTGCAATCCTTTATTTCCCCCGCTTGTAGCTGCATTTGCTGCCGGGCTTACATAACCGTAAGCGCTTGTAAAACCTGTGTTTCCCAAGCTGAAATCTCCGTTTGTAACCAAATCGGATGTGCTGGCAATTGTTGAAATTGTGTAGGTTGTTGTTGTTGCCGGACTTGCTGTCGGATTGGCAACATTGGTTGCGCTCAAACCCGTTGCAGGCGACCATGAATAAGACAAAGCCCCGTTTGCCGTTACCTGAACGCTGCTGCCTTTGCAAATTTCCGGTGCGGCAGGCGAATAGCCGATAGTTACCATCGTATTTGCAATAACTACCGTTTGCGTTGCTGTTGTATTCATATTGTCTTTCACGGTAACTGTATATGTTCCCGATACCAGATTGGTAATAGTTTGCGAAGTTGAGCCTGTGTTCCACAAATAAGTGTAAGGCGATTTGCCACCCACAGGATTAGCCGTAGCCGAGCCATTCTGCACATTACAGTTGCTTAATCCTGCAATATTCACCGCCAACGGAAGCGAGATATAAACAGTTGCCGTTTTGGTGCAACCGATATTATCACTAACGGTAACTGTGTAGTTTCCGGGTGCTAATCCTGTTCTGTTTTGCGAAGTATTTGAACCATCGCTCCACTTGTATGTAAATGGCGCAGTTCCTCCGCTCACGCTTACGTTTACAGCTCCGTCATCACACAAACCGCAACTGCTTGGCGCAGGTGTTGCGGTAATATTCATTACGGGAGAAATAGAAAGTGTTCTGTTGGCAGTTGCAGTGCAACCGTTTGAAGTAACCGTAACCGTGTAAGTTCCTGCATTTGAAACAGAAATTGCTGCCGAAGTTGCATTTGTACTCCATTTGTAAGTACCTCCACCGCTTGCCGTGAAGGTTGAACTGCCTCCTGTGCAAATCGTTTGTGTACCGGAAATGGATGCAGGTACAGTATTTACGGTTAATGCTCTGCTTGCCGTTGCCGTGCAACCGTTTGAAGTAACCGTAACCGTGTAAGTTCCGTTGGATGAAACCGAAACAGCCGCAGTTGTTGCGCCCGTACTCCATGCGTAAGTTCCGCCACCGCTTGCCGTGAAAGTTGAACTTGCGCCCGAGCAAATTGTTTGCGTTCCGCTTATTGATGCTGTCGGGTTCGAATTGACAGTTAATGTTCTGCTGGCAGTTGCAGCGCAACCGTTTGAAGTAACCGTAACCGTGTAAGTTCCTGCATTTGAAACAGAAATTGCTGCCGAAGTTGCGCCTGTACTCCATGCGTAAGTTCCGCCACCGCTTGCAGTAAATGTTGAGCTGCCGCCTGTGCAAATGGTATTTGTTCCCGAAATGGATGCCGTTGGATTTGATTTGTTGGACAGCACTATTTCATCGCTGCTGCTTGAACATGAATTGGTTAATGTCCATCGCAAGGTTGCCGTGTTGCCGACTGCCACCGTAACATTTGTGGTTGCAGAAGCGGGCGTTGTTATTGTTGCCGTTCCGCTGACCAATGTCCACGCGCCTGTTGCGCCCGATGCGGTATTTGCAGACATGGCAAATGTTGTGTTGCCGTTGCAGCGCGATATGTCGCTTCCTGCATTTGCCGTAACGGGCGTGCAACTTTGATAGGACGAACATCCCGATGGATTTGCCGTTGTGGTATCTTTTGGCGTGAATGAATTTCTTACAACAGAGTTATGCGGATTCGTATTTTGATTATCGAATTTTTTTGAACCGCCACCGCTCACGTTGGTGTCGTAAAAATTGATGCCGCCACCGTCATTTCCAAAACTGCTGCCGTTGGTTGTTGTTCCTGTAAAATAATACCGTCCTGCACCCGTAACCGTTGCAGCGTTTGTGAAATTCACCCCTCTTACTTCACCGTTGCTTGTTTGCGTGAAATTATTGCTGAACTGCACTGTGCCGTTTGCCGCCCAGATAAAGCCTTCGTTTCTTGTGTTGTTTGAAGCATTGATGAAACCTTTTCTACTGAACATTTTACAGTAGTTTTTAAAAGTACCTCCGTTGATTTTAATGGTGTCTGCCACAAATAAATAACCGTAGTTATTTACTGTTCCGTTCGATTGAAAATTGCTCAGAACCCTGAGTACATTGTTGTTGGTAACAGAAGAATTGCTTTGCCCCTGAAAGCTGCCGGTCATCCATATCGTTCCGTTGTTGATGATTTTAGAACTGTTTTTCATGTCCACTCCATTGGCAAAAGTTACTACCGAATTTTCATTGTTTGTTACTGTGCCGTTGCTGCTAAAGTTGGTAGAGCCGTTAAACTTTACGGTTCCGTAGTTGATGATTTCGGCATTGTTATGCGCAAAAGTTATGTTCGGCAAATTGGCTGTGCCATACACATAAATTTTCCCTTTGAAATCGCTGATAGCGGATGGCGAAAATGTTGCTCCGCTTGCAACGC
>CAZSEG010000004.1:47326-52338 GCA_964605875.1 uncultured Chitinophagaceae bacterium | reverse complement strand
TCTTTGGTAATGAGATTTTTTTGTTCTAATGTTTTAATGGTATCGCTAATGGTAGCTTTGGTCATATTGAACTCGTCTGCCAAATAGCTCACTTTTCTTTTTTCTTCGCTGTGATGAAGCAAAAAAATCAATACCTGCACCTGAATAGGACTTAATGAAAACTCTTTGCTTTCCTGCCACAACAACACACGGAAAGCCTGCGAAATTCGCTCCAACGAAGCCACGATTTTACTTTCGGTGCTTTGGTTTTGGTGGGTAAGGTCAAAATCGGATTTGCTCATAAATTTAAAAATGCCCCACAAAGTTAGCAATCCTAACAATGTGGGGCAAATTTTTTTAACCTTTTACATCAGCCATAGACGCGCCAAAGTTAATGTGCAGCACATTTCCGTTTGGCGTTACCAAAGCGGGAACAGATTTTACACCTGCTTTTTCCGCTTCTTCTATTCTGTTTCGCACTTCTCCAATGTGAACTACTTCCACATTGTCAGTGCCGATAAGGTTAATGATGTCGTGTTCTGCACTTACGCAAACAGGACAACCTGCGTGATAAAAAACCGATTTACCCATTGTTTAAAAAAATAATTGTTCTGTGGCAACATTGCCGTTGCAAATATAGTTAGGATAACTAACTAATTAAAATAAAAGTTTTCAAAAGGCAGTTTTATATTCTTGGAAAGGCAATCATGCGTAAGTACATTACTCGGGCTTTTCACCCGGATTTACATTCATCAAAAACTTACCCAAAATAATTGACGAAGTAAACATGGCAGCAGCCCACGCACCGCCAACGCCAACGCAAATTACATCCTGCCCTGTGAGATAGAAATTTTTAATCGGTGTGTGGCAACGCAAATCATTCAACTCAAAGCGCGCCCGCGAATGCTCCAAGCCATAAATTTCACCCGACTGATAATTATTGAAATGCTTGGTGGAAAGTGGAGTGGAAACATCATACACTTCAATGGCATCTTTCAATTGAGGCAACACTTCGTAAGCCTTGTTCAAAATTGCCTGCGCAGTTTTTTCTTTCAGCGCATCGTAGTCTTCACCGCGTCTGCCCCAGCGCGTACCTTCCCATTTTTCAAACCAGTTATACCTGCTTGGCACAATCACCTGCACCGATGCTTTGCCGGGATTTTCCTGTTGCCATGCAGGGTCTTTGGCAGATGGAAATGAAATGTAAAGCAAGGATGGAAGCTGTGTTTCAATATCTGTGTAGGCATCAAAATCTTCATCCATTTTATAGCTGTTGAAGAACCACAAATTATGCTTTGGTAAATTCAATTCCGCATCGCTTTTGTTCAAGCCGAGCGAGATGCAAATGTGCCCGATAGAAGCAGGCAGCGCATTTACTTTTTTGCGCAGCTTATCAAATGCTTTTTCATGCTTTACTATTCTGTTCAAAGTGTTGTAAGCCCCTACGCTGCTTACCACAATGGGCGCAAAAATTTCATCGCCATTGCTCATGCGCACGCCTTTTGCTTTGCCATTTTCTGTAAGCAAACTATCCACTTCTGCTTTGCAAAAAATCTTTGAGCCGCGCTTGGTAAAAGCATCAATAATCTTCTCGTTTATTTTGGCAGAGTTGCCTACGGGATACGCTCCGCCATTGATGTAATGCCCCACAATAATTGCATGAACCGAAAACGGGCTTTTCTTTGGCATCAAGCCGTAATTACCGCACTGCGTAGTAAGCACGGCAATCAGCTTTTCGTTGGCTGTAAGCGAGCGCAAAACTTCGTAAGTTGTCTGCTTAAAATACTTAGCAATAGGCAAGCGCAGCAACCAACCCAAAGTTTTGCTCAGCCAAAAAGGCATTGCCTTTTCACCCAGATACATGGACGATAATCCATTCACTTTTTTAATCAGTTTGTAGTATGCGCGAATGGCAGTTTCTTCTTCGGGGAAGTAGCTAATCATGCGCGCCATCTGCGCTTCTTCGCCTGCAAGAAATTCGTATTCATCTTTACCAAAAACAGCCTTGTCATACACTTCGCCCATTGATGCCCATTCGATGCCGAAGTCTGAAAGATAATCGAATGCTTTGTACAGGTGCGTATCTTTATTATGCAGGTTTCCGATGTAGTGAATGCCCGCATCCCATGAGAATTTTTTGCGCTCGAATGTGTGTGTGAAGCCTCCCGGAACGGTATGTTTTTCCAACACCAAAACTTTCTTTCCTGCTTTGGTTAAATAGCCCGCAGTGCATAAACCGCTGATGCCAGAACCAATAATTATTGCATCAAAACTTTCTTTGGCAACTTCTGATGTGTAGGTTTTAGCTATGTGCATTTTTTGTTTGAAATATTATCATTTTCTCAATCAAAATCATTACCAACTTTTTTTGCACCTGCACCGCCTTGCTGATTGTATTTTGCGCAATCGTAAATCAGTGAGTTTACGCCTTCGGGCGTTACAAAAGTTGCTGTGGCATTAAACTCGCTGCTGAAATTTGTGCTGTCGTTTGCCACACGCTGAAAGAAGTAAGCCCAAACAGGCAAAGCCATGGTTGCGCCCTGTCCGTACTGCATACTGCGGAAACGAATGTAGCGATCATCGCAACCGCTCCAACTGCCCGCAACCAAGTTGGGCGTACAGCCGATAAACCACCCATCGGCATAGTTGGAAGTAGTTCCTGTTTTGCCGATTATATCACCGGGAATTTTATAGCGGTAGCGCAAGCGCACACCTGTTCCCGATTGCACCACACCGCGCAACAATTCTACCATAGTGTAGTTCGTGGCTTCATCAAACACTTCATGTTTTTGCGCATAAAATTCATTCACCACATTGCCGTTGCGGTCTTCAATTCTGGTAATAAAAATCGGCTCGGTGTTCACGCCTTTGTTGGCAAAGGTTGCGTAAGCACCAACCATTTCAAACAACGAAATATCTGCCGCGCCTAAGCAAATAGATGGCGCTTCGGGAATGTCACTGGTGATGCCCATGCTGCGCGCCAGTTGAATTACAGCCTGCGGTGTCATTTCGTGCATCAGATAAGAAGTTACGGTATTGATAGAATTTGCGAGCGCTTCTTTCAGGCTCAACATGCCGCCATATTTTCCATCGCTGTTTTTGGGAGTCCAGTCTTGCAGCAAACCAAAGCGCGGGTCGCCCGCTTCAAAAGTTACCTGCTGGTTGGGTACTTTCATGCAGGGCGAATAACCTTTATCGCGGATGGCGGTGGCATACACAAATGGCTTAAACGTAGAGCCTACCTGTCGTTTGGTGTTGGTGTTTACATGGTCAAACTGAAAGTGTTTGTAGTTGATGCCGCCTGCCCAAGCGCGGATAAAACCGCTTTCGGGATCCATTGCCATAAATCCGTTTTGCAAAATCATGCGGTAGTAGCGCAGTGAATCATAAGGCGACATCACCGTATCTTTTTCGCCACCGTAGGCAAAGATTTTCATCTTAACGGGAGTGCGCATCACCTTGTCCATTTCTTCGCGGCTTGTGCCCGCAGCTTTCATCAATTTGAATCGCTCGCAGTGGGTGTAAACGGCTTCCCATTCGAGCTTGAAATCTTTCCACGGGTCTTTGTCTTTCCAGTGTTCAAAGAAGATAGTTTGCAGTTCGCTCATGTGCTGCACCTGCGCTTCTTCGGCATATTTCTGCAAACGCGAATCAAGCGTTACATATATTTTCAAACCATCTTTATACAAATTGTAAATGCTGCCATCGGGCTTTGGGTTTTTTGCAAACCAACTTTTTAACCATAACCTTAAATACTCGCGAAAGTGTGGCGCAATGCCGGCTTCGTGCGTATCAGGATGAAAATCCAACACAATAGGTTTCGCTTTTAATGAATCAAAAGCCGCTTGTGTAAGGAACTTATATTTCTTCATTTGCGCCAAAACCGTGTTCCTTCTTTTGGCAGAATTTTCGGGGTGAATGCGCGGATTATATTGATAAGGTGCTTTCAACATTCCAACCAAAACGGCTGCTTCTTCTACCTTTAATGAATCCACCGTTTTGCCGAAATAAGTATTAGCTGCCGACTTAATGCCGAAGGCATTATCGCTGAACTCAACCGTGTTTAAATACATGGCAAAAATTTCTTGCTTGGTGTAGGAACGCTCTAAGCGAATGGCGATAATCCACTCTTTTAACTTACGCAAAACCAACTGAAATTTATTGAGCCGCTCGCGCGGAAAAAGATTTTTTGCCAACTGCTGTGTGATGGTGCTGCCGCCACCCTTGCTGCCGCCCGAAAGCACCGCGCGAAACAGGGCTTTTACATCCACTCCCTGATGGTCTTCAAAGCGAACATCCTCGGTGGCTAACAACGCCTGACGCAGACACAATGGCAAACCCGAGTAATCTACATTGCTGCGGTTTTGCGCATAGTATTTGCCGATTACCACGCCATCGGTTGAAATAATTTCGGTAGCCAAACTGCTCTCGGGATTTTCTAATTCCTGAAAACTTGGCAATGCGCCAAACACATCGTTAGAAAGCGCATAGAACAAACCAACCACGGTTACTGTTCCAACCACAAACAATACCCAAAAAACTTTTGTGAAGTTCATCGCTCAAACCTAAGAGAATTTAGGATATTGACGATTTGCAGATTGACGGATTTACAATTTATATAGACACAAATGGATTCTAGTGTAGTAGGCAATTTTTACATTGTAAGTAATAATTTTTAAATTCGATTATCACAAATCAAACACACTCCGCCCATGCGCAACTTTTGGGGCAAATACCCCGCCATCCGATTGCTGATTCCGTTTATTGCAGGTATCGTCATTCATGTTTTGTACCCCGCGCATTGGCTGATTGCAGCTTGTGTTCTTTCGGTTTGCTTATTGATAATTGTCGCATCTATTTTTCTGAAAAAAATCTGGTTGCAGCCGCATATATTTTTCACATCGGGCATTGCGCCAACGCTTGCGGTAATGTCGGTCGCTTACCTGCTTACGTTTTTGCATACGGGAATTTATCATCCGCATCATTTCAGCAAGCTGATACAAAATGATGATTTCATTGTTGCCATGATTGAC
>CAZSEG010000004.1:9672-47316 GCA_964605875.1 uncultured Chitinophagaceae bacterium | reverse complement strand
TTGACCAACCGCCTGTAGAAAAACAGAAAAGTATGCGCGGAGTTTTGAGCGTACTACAATTGGCAAACGAAAAGCGAACGGTGGATGCTTCGGGAAAAATTTCCGTTTCGTTTCTGAAAGACAGTGCGTCTGAAAAATTGCGATACGGTGATGTGATAATGTTGAAAGCGAAATGCACCGAAATAGACCCGCCAAAAAATCCCGGACAATTCAGCTACCGCGAATACATGACTTTTCACAATTTATGGCATCAAACCTTTGCCACAAGCGGCACGTGGAAGCTGATAGAACGCGAAAAGGGAAACAAATTTTTTACTGCCGTTTTTAAATTCCGCGAAAGGCTGATGAACGAAATCAGGAAATTCGTTTCCACACCCGATGAACTTGGCGTGGCGGGCGCATTGCTGCTCGGCTACAACGATTTCATCACGCCCGATGTAACGAGAGCCTATGCCGCCTCGGGCGCGCTGCACGTTTTGAGCGTGAGCGGACTGCACGTGGGCGTGGTTTACGTGGTTTTACTAAAGCTGCTTTTTTTCATGAACGGCAGCCGCAAAATGCGTGTGCTGCAAACCATTATCAGCATCTCAATGATATGGCTTTACGCCTGTCTCACGGGGCTGTGTCCATCGGTGATGCGCGCTGCCATGATGTTCAGCATGATGGCGGCAGGCAGGGCGTTTAAGCAGCAACCCGACATCTACAACATCATCGGTGCATCGGCTTTAACGCTGATGATTGCCGACCCTTACATCATGACCGAAGTGGGCTTCAAGCTGAGTTACCTTGCAGTTTGGGGAATTGTTTACCTGCAACCTTTGATATACAAATGGTTTGTTTTTAAAAACAAAATTGCCGACTGGGTCTGGAGCATATCGGCTGTTTCGATTGCTGCGCAGGCAACTACTTTTCCGTTGGGGTTGTTGTATTTTCACCAGTTCCCGAATTTGTTTTTAGTAAGCAATTTGGTAGTGATTCCCGTAGGAAATTTCCTGATTGTTTCGGGTATTGCCATGTTTGCAGCGCAGGTTTTTTACCCGCTTCAATGGCTTATCGGCACGCTGTTTTATTATAGTTCATTATTGCTGAATTGGTTTGTTTTTGCCTTGGATAATATTCCTTATGCCATTCTTGAAGGCATCAGCATTTCAGGCATTGAAGCGATTTTGATTTATGCGCTGTTAGTGTTGTTTACCTTGCTGTTGCAGCAACTTAAACCCAAAAATTTGTATTGGTTTTTGGGAATTTTGCTTGCATTGTTTTTGTGGAACGGCTATGAATATTTTGCGCAGAAAAAGCAGGAATGTTTTACGGTTTATTCGGTGAAAGGAAAACAGGCGATTGCGGTGGTAATAGGCAATGATGTGTTCAGGAATTTTGATGAAGATTTACTCGAAAATGAAAGCAGTATGTTGTTTAACGTGAAGCATCATTGGTGGGCGATGGATGTGCAAAAACAGCATGACTTAAAACAATTGGAGAGCTATACGGAATTTGATTTCGGGTATTCGTTTATTACAAACGGAAAAAGAATTTTAGTGATTGAAAATCTTGATAAAAATATTTTGCCCAACACAAAAATCACAGCCGATATAATAACGCTCACCACAAGCCCGAAAATACATTTACATGATGTGAAGAAAATTACGGACGCGCCTTTGATTATTGCCGATGCAACGAACAAAAGCTATCTGCTGAAACGCTGGAAAACAGAAGCGCAGGAATTAAAGTTGCAACTGCATGATGTGATGGAAGACGGGGCGTTTGTGTTGTGAATGAAATCATCCCTGATACTCCCCAAACAATTCCCTTAATGAATTTGCTATTTCGCCCAATGTACAATGCTGTTCCACAGCATGAATTATATGCGGCATAATGTTGGTGCCGTCTGTGGCTGCTGTTTGAACTGCTTTCAAACTTTTTGCTGCTTCATCTGCATTGCGGTTGCTGCGCAGCTTCGCTAATTTCTCGCTTTGCATTACGCGAATCGAATCATCAATTCTGAATGGTTCGGGCTGCACACTTTCAGCTTCGGTGAATTTATTTACACCTACAATTATCTTCTCTCCGTTTTCAATTCCCTTTTGATAATTGTATGATGCACGCGCAATTTCTTCCTGCATAAAACCCTGCTCGATAGCACTCACCGCACCGCCCATCGCATCAATGCGTTCAATATATTTCCATGCTGCGGCTTCAATTTCATTGGTAAGATGCTCGATAAAAAAAGAGCCTGCAAGCGGGTCAACGGTGTCGGTAACTCCGCTTTCATATCCTATAACTTGCTGTGTGCGCAAAGCAAGTTTTGCGGCTTCGGCAGTAGGCAGACTTAGTGCTTCATCAAAGCCGTTGGTGTGCAGCGATTGTGTGCCGCCCAACACTGCCGCCATTGCCTGCAACGACACGCGCACAATGTTGTTTTGCGGTTGCTGTGCCGTAAGTGTGCTGCCCCCTGTTTGTGTATGAAAGCGCAACATTTGCGCGCGCGGTTCTGTTGCGCCAAGCTGCTGCGTAATTTTCGCCCACATTCTGCGTGCTGCGCGAAACTTGGCAATTTCCTCAAAGAAATTATTGTGCGCATTGAAGAAAAAACTCAGTCGCTGACCGAACTGATTGATGTCTAAACCTTTTTCAATCGCAGCTTTGCAATACGCTTTTCCGTTGCTTAATGTAAATGCAATTTCCTGCACTGCCGTTGAACCTGCTTCACGGATGTGATAGCCGCTGATGGAAATAGTATTCCATTTAGGAACGTCCTTATTGCAGTATTCAAAAATATCGGTGATGATACGCATACTCGGCTTTGGCGGATAGATGTAAGTGCCACGCGCTGCATATTCTTTCAGTATATCATTTTGAATTGTGCCGTTCAGCTTTTTGATGTCTGCGCCCTGCTCTTTTGCAACGGCAATGTAAAGCGCAAGCAAAATAAAACCTGTGGAGTTGATGGTCATAGAAGTAGAAACATCTTCCAGCTTTATGCCGTTGAAAAGCGTACGCATATCTTCGATAGAATCAATGGCAACGCCTACTTTGCCCACTTCGCCTTCTGCAAGTGCGTGGTCGCTGTCGTAGCCGATTTGCGTGGGTAAATCAAACGCAACGCTCAAGCCCATCACGCCTTGCTGCAATAAATAATGATAGCGTTTGTTGCTTTCTTCGGCAGTAGAAAAACCTGCATATTGCCGCATAGTCCACAGCTTGCTGCGATACATTTCGGGATGCACTCCGCGCGTGAAAGGAAACTTTCCCGCGTCTTCGTTTTCCATGATTTCCCAAGGCTCGTAAACCCTTTTGATTTCTATTCCCGAATCGGTTGTAAATTTTTTTGACATGAAAATGTTTTTTGCTTACAAGGTTTGCAAATGTAGAAGAATAGAAGTCATACCGAATTAGACATTAAAAAGAAGCATCTCTCGGTGCGAAATTGTGTGCGAAATAAAAGCACGGCTGTATCCTCTCGGTTTACTGCCAACGCCTATTTTCCTACAATTTTGAAGTATTTCCGATAGCTGTGATTCTGCAACAACCAACTTCCTGCCATTCTTGCGGGAATTTTCACCGCATCGTTTACAGGCATAAATGTTCCGAAAACCCTGTCCCAAAAATTAGTGGTAACACCGTAATTCGATTTGGGATTGTAAAAATGATGGTAGAAATGTCTTTGACGAAGTTTGATAAACATACGTATCGGGTGCTTAGCGTGAAATCTGTAATGGGTAAGCTCATACAAGAAATACATGCCTGTATATCCGGCAGTAAATGATATGGCTGATTGCAGGTTAATTATGCAGCTTAAAATCAATACTAATAAAACAGATACAAACCCTGCCGCCATAGCTTTTTTATATATCGGGGCAAAATAGTTGGCTGTACTATGATGCACGGTGTGTTCGTCTTTGAAAAAGTTTTTACCCTTATGCTCATGCCCCAAAAAGCGGTGAATGTTATATTCCGAAAAAGTCCATGCTATCATGCCCACGATAAAAGCTAAAAACATCATATTGAATTTATCGGCAAAGTAAATGCTTGCCAAGCAAATATAAAATGCACTTCGGTTTTTGCAGCAAGAAATTTCCCCACTGGCACGAGCGAGACGCTCGCGCCAGCAGAAAGAAACATCGTTCACTATTTTAAAACAACTCCCTTCCTTCTGCTTTTAAATAGTCCAATGCCTGTTGAGTGGGCAGCGGCATGTTTGCATTGCCTATCGCCTGCAAAATATAGCGGCTCAACTCATGTGCCGAAGCATCTCCTGCCACCTGCGCACTAATCAGGTTAATGGTTTTAATAATTTCATCTTTCGACTGCACAATTAAACTCCATGCGTTGTCGCTTACATAAACCTGCTGCGAAAGATTGTGTTCAAACTCTGCACGAACGGTTTTTACAATGGCATACTGCAATTCCTGACTTATCATATCAGGTTCGATGCAGCGCGAAATAAGCGAGTAAGGAGAAATTCTTTCTAAGAACAAAGCCAATCGCTCGTAAGCCTGCAATCGCAGAATTTTCATGTCTTTGTTGTCGCGCAATTTGAGTTCAAGCATTTTCAATTCCAGCTCTTTGCGCGATTGTTGTTTCAGCATAAAATAGGCTGTAAGAAAAACCAGCGTTGGCGGAATCGTTAAGCTCAAAACATTAAACAGATAATCAAAATTCATTGGCTCTTTTTTGTTTGAAACGGTAAATGTAATTGGATGTTGTGATTATTAAACAATAGCTTGAATAAGCAACTATCAAAAAGCAAAACCTCCCGAAAATCAATTTCTTTCAAAATCAACCACCGGAAGGTTTGCGATTAAATAGCCTCTGTAAAATTTGCTTACGCAATTTTTACTTCAACGGCAGCTTTTGGTTTTTCTTCTTCGGGTTTTGGAAGTGTAACTTTCAAAATTCCGTTTTCATACACACCTGCTATTTTAGAAACATCAATGCGTTTTGGCAAAGTGAAGTTTCTTGAAAAGCTTTGGTAGCCAAATTCCTTGCGGGTGTATTTTTCACCTTCGGTTTGCTGCTCGGCACTTTGCTCGCCCGAAATAGTCAGCGTGTTATCCTCAACTTTTACCGAAAAACTTTCTTTGCTGAAGCCCGGTGCGGCAACTTCAATCAGGTAATTTTCGGCAGTGTCTTTGATGTTCACCAAAGG
This sequence comes from uncultured Chitinophagaceae bacterium, assembly GCA_964605875.1. Classification (GTDB taxonomy): domain Bacteria; phylum Bacteroidota; class Bacteroidia; order Chitinophagales; family LD1; genus UBA7692. Next base: position 42,167 of record CAZSEG010000004.1, on the reverse strand, counting down.
CGCGTTGCGATACCATTCGCTGTTCCATGCGGCAGGTAAATTGTCATTGAAAATGCTCTCAATGATGTTTGAAAAATTAGGAACGTTTTGTGTGTGCAGCGGTCTGAAATTTAATGCTCTCATAACTGTAAATTTTTTTAGTGAAACAAAATTGTTTTCGCAAAACCTTTGCTCAAACCCAATGCCACAGCCATTTTTACGCCACTTTGACGTTCATTGCAGATTTTTATATGACATTTTTTCTGAATACCTATCATTCAGCATGAAAAAATTTCAGGTGCGGTAAAAGAATTTGCAATTAGTAGATTCACACTTCAGTTATGAAAGACAATTTCTCGCTTCAATCGGATAAATATTTATTGTATCGCCCGAATTATCCAAGGGAGTTGTTTTCGTTTTTATTAGCGCAATTGCACAATAACAAAAGCGCATGGGATTGTGGCACAGGCAACGGACAAATAGCCATTGAACTCGCAAAGTATTTCGATAAAGTTTATGCTACAGACATTAGTAAGCAACAAATAGAAAATGCACTTGCAAAACAAAATATTATTTACAGTGTGCAACCTGCCGAAGCAACAAACTTTGCCGACAACACTTTTGATTTAATAACCGTTGCGCAGGCAATTCACTGGTTCGATTTTGAAAAGTTTTATGCCGAAGCAAAACGTGTTGCAAAACCACAAGCCATCATTGCTGTGATTGGTTACGGCTTGATAAAAACCTTTGATGAAGCAGATGCAATCATTGAAGCCTTTTATTTCAATACGCTTGGTACATTTTGGGATGCCGAGCGCAAATACATTGATGAAAATTATCTCACCATTCCGTTTCCATTTCAGGAAATTAAATCACCGCAATTCAGTAATGAGTTGTATTGGAATTTTGAACACCTGATTGGATATTTAGGCACTTGGTCGGCAGTAAAACATTACACCAAAGCAAAAGGTGAAAATCCTATTCATTTAATTGAACAAAAACTAAAACAATGTTGGGGCAATGACACCCGCAAAGTGAAATTTGATATTCTATTGCGCGTGGGCAACATCCATTAGCGAACTGCTTCTACCACAAAACCTTTTCGTCTTAATCTTTCAATCACACCATTTGCGCCCAGCAAATGCAGCGCACCAACTGCCGAAAAAACTGATTGCTTTTTGATGAAGTCTGCAATCCGTTCTGCCATAATTTCATTGCGGTTATCAATCAATGCTTTTGCTAATTTTTCAGGCATCGGGTTACGATTATTCAATTCTAAAAGACTATCTAACTTTCCAACAGAATAGTAATACGAAAGCGAATCGTTTTCAGCTTGTGTATCATTTTGTTTCGCCAATTCTGCCGAAATCATTTCTGCCTGCTCTTTGTACGAAAGCGATTGCAAAGCGTTCAATTGTTCGGCAACAGTTTCAATGCCCAATAATTTTTTCTTTTTCGCTTTTGCATGTTCCATTAAATATAAATCCAGCGGCAGCGAACTGTCTTTTCCTAAACCTGCTTGCTCCAATAATGCAATCAAAATTATTGGTTGAATATTATCCAACATCGTTAGCGGAAAACCTGTTGCATTGCCTAACAGCGAATCCAACATTTGAAATTCTTCTTCTGAAAAAAGTGAGCGTAAAGTAGTACCGTCAGTCATCACCAAACTCATTACTAAACTGATGTCGAGGCTGTTGTCATCTATCAATAATTCCATTGCAAAGGCATCGCATTTTTCGATAGTATTTTTTGCCTGTTCACTGAACGTAAAAGCGCGACTGTCGGTAGTGTGCATAGTGCCGAACAAGTACGATGGTTGTTTGGAATTTTTGCCCGTAATTTTCCATAACAAACCATCGTATTGCGCATCAACAAACGCAGGCAGCGCAAACAGAAAAACAAAAAATAATTTTTTCATTAAAGATAAAAGTAGCACACTTTTTTAATGCGCTCCAACCTTCTCTACTTCGGGTATGGCAATCAGTTCCACTTCTATATTGCTGGCCTCGGCACGATGGTTTTTGAACTCGTGAATAATTTCCAACACATCATAATCAATGTTCAGTGATTTTGAACCATCAATGATTACTTTACAACCTTCGGGAAGTTTATCGAGCGTTAATTGTATGCTGCCTTTGTTCAAAAAGGTTACTTCTTCAGATAATATTAGCTTAATCACTTCGCCATCTTTATGAGTTTCCTTTTTGTAGAAATACGAATGCTTATAATTTTTACGAAGAATAAAATAAATGGCAACCACCATTCCTATACCTATTCCTCGCAGCAGGTCGGTATAAAGAATCGCAACCACAGTTGTTACAAACGGAATGAATTGCTCCCAACCCAATTTATACATACCTCTGTACAGCGAAACATTTGAAAGTTTGTAGCCAACCAACAATAAAATTGAAGCAAGCGCGGCAAGCGGAATGTAATTAAGAAAAGCAGGAATTAAAATTGCCGACAAGAGCAAAATTGCTCCGTGTGTAATGGTTGCCAGTTTTGTTTTGCCTCCCGCATTGATGTTGGCTGAACTGCGCACAATCACCTGTGTTATAGGCAAGCCGCCAATCAAGCCCGAAGCAATGTTGCCTACACCTTGCGCTTTCAGTTCGCGGTTGGTTGGCGTGTTGCGTTTGTAAGGGTCTAATTTATCGGTTGCTTCCACGCTCAATAATGTTTCCAAACTTGCCACAATCGCCAAAGTGAAAGCGATTTTATATACCTCTAAATTTGAGAATTGGGTAAAGTCCGGGAACTTGAAAAAACTCAAAAATTCAGAGGCATTTGTTGCCACCGGAAGTTGAACAAGATGTTCGCCTTTCATTTCAAATTCAGGCAATGCACCGGCAAAAAATAAATTCAACCCAATGCCCGTAAGCACCACAAACAACGCACCCGGCACAAATTTGAAAAACTGAATCTTCTTCATAAAAGGGCGGTCAAACAACAGCAGCATTGCAATGGAAACAATTGAAATTATCACCGCCCCTTTGCTGTGAAACCTGACGGCATAATACAATTCTGTAAAGGTGTTATGTCCGTCAGTCTGGTTAAAATCCATATCGCCCATGAAGTCTTTATCGTATCCGAACACGTGCGGAATTTCTTTTAGAATTAAAGTGATGCCGATAGCCGCCAGCATCCCTTTAATTACTGAAGAAGGAAAGTAATAGCCTATCAGTCCTGCTTTTAAAAAACCTGCTATCAGTTGAATGACACCCGCCACCACCACAGCAAGCAAAAACGATTCAAAGCTGCCGAGCGATTCAATCGCGCCCAACACAATCACCACCAAGCCTGCTGCCGGACCCGAAACGCCCAAATTGGAGCCGCTCAAAAAGCCGATAACAATACCGCCAATCATTCCGGCAATGATGCCCGAAAACAATAAATCGGGGCGACCTGTGGATGCCAATGCAACGCCTAAGCAAAGTGGAAGCGCCACTAAATAAACTACCAGTCCTGCCGGTAAATCGTACTTGAAATTTTTAAAATTCTGCTTCACGTTTTGTGTGTTTTATGCTATTGTGTCGAAATTAAATTTATATACACCATCCATTTGGGTGTTATCACCAACGGTTACTTCAAGGTCTTTCAGCAAGCCGTTTTCAAGGTCATAAACCAAGCCATGCACCTGTAAAAACCGCCCTTGCTCCCACGCTCCCTGAATGATAGATGTTTTGCTTAAATCATACACCTGCTCATGAACGTTCAATTCAACCATTCTTCTTTGCTTATCTATTAATGTCGGTAAAGCATCAACCTCATCTTTGTGGATGCGGTACACATCTTTTATGTGGCGCAACCAGTTGTCAATAATACCTACCTGTTTGTTTTCCAAAGCCGCATTCACACCTCCGCAGCCGTAGTGTCCGCAAACAATAACGTGGCTGACTTCCAATACATTCACGGCATAATCCAACACACTCAGCATACTCATATCGGTATGCACTACCATGTTGGCAATATTGCGGTGTACAAATATTTCGCCCGGTTGAGTGCCCGTAACTTCATTTGCCGGAACGCGGCTGTCCGAGCAGCCAATCCACAGTATTGGCGGTTTTTGACCCTTAGATAGTTTCTTGAAGTAATCCGGATCTTCGTTCAGTTTTTGAGCAACCCACTGCTCATTATTCTTAAAGATTTCTTGATATATTTTTGGCATTGTTCTTAGTTTTTTTGTTTGAAAAATTGCTCCGGCAAACCGGAGATTGCGCATTATGAACACACGCGACCAATCATGCCCAAAGGCACGAATAAAAATTATTACTGAATCAAAAAACTAAGAAAAATTCGGAGGCGGGGTTTCCGGCAAAGGATGATAAGAAGTTATCGGAAAAGCACCATTACAAACAAAGGCAATTGATTTGAACTGCACGGATGCTAAATAGAAATCAGTGAGTTGTGTATGGCAAAAAGGGGCTTTTTGGATATGCTCGTTTTCTTCCTCTTCGTTACCTCCCAATCCCATCACTATCGTAATTAAATTAGAGTTATTGGAAATTAGCAGCGCGGAAACCTGTGTGAACTGACACAAGGTCATCAGCGAAATAAAAAACAGTAATAGGCTTTTCTTTATGAAGCGCAATAATTTTGATTTTGGATGGGCAAATATACTCAATCCTATTTTGGTATAAAGCTAATTTTCGTAAAAAAAGTAATTACAACGCTAATGCCGCAATAGTTTCTGCCGGATTTGCCGAAGCAAAAACCGTGTTCCCCGCAACCAGAATTTCCGCGCCTGCGGCTTTCAGCAAGGGCGCGTTCTGCAACGTTACGCCTCCGTCCACCTGAATCTTTGCGCTGCTGTTTTTTCCGGCAATCAATGCTTTTGCTTCGCGCACTTTTTCTGTGCTGCGTTCAATAAATTTTTGCCCGCCAAAACCCGGATTCACGCTCATTATCAATACTACATCGAGCAGGTGAATTACTTCACTCAAAACATTTACGGGCGTTGCCGGATTGATTGCCACACCTGCCGTGCAGCCCGCGTTTTTTATTTGATGAATCAATGAATCCAAATGAAGGTTGCCTTCGTAATGCACGGAAATATTATCCGCGCCCGCTTGCTTGAATTGAGCGATGTAGCGTTCGGGTTTTTCAATCATCAGATGCACATCGCAAAACTTTTTAGTGCCTCTGCGTATCGCCTGCAACAGCGGAAAGCCGAAAGAAATATTCGGCACAAAAACACCGTCCATCACATCAATGTGAATCCATTCCGCGCTGCTTTGGTTCAGCATTTCTACATCCTTGCCCAATTGCAAAAAATCGGAACTGAGAACCGAAGGCGCTATGATTGTTTTACCCATGCCGCGAAAATATATTTATTTGGTACAAGCCTTTCCAAGTTTTTGAAACAGTTTCTTAATCTATTAAACAATATATTTGGTTCAATGAATGATTAAACAACTGACATGAAACGTACACAACCAGCCTTTATACTTGCTTTCGTGCTTGTCGGTTTTTGTTTAAAAGCGCAAGATGAAATACTGAGAACAAACGGCAGAAGCTACGCTGCAAATATTCTGCACAAAGATGACTGTATAATCAAGTTTCAAAAATACCAAGAGCGCGACCAGCGCATTCATATCATGCCTGTATCAAAAATTTATGCTCTGAAATATGCCAACAGCCATGCCGTAAAAATGGATGGAACATCCATGAGCGAAGAGATGTTTGCTTACGAAAAGATTGCAGTTTTTAATCGGCAGCATTTAAAAAAGGGCATAGCATTAACAAGTGCGGGGTGCGTAGCCGTAAGCGGAGGCGTGGCTTTGATTATCTGGGGCGACTATGGTATAAAAGAAAGTAATAAGTATCCCGCTTCTGCCAGTTACTTTCCAATAGGCGAAATAATGGCATTATTTGGAGGCGCAGTGATAACTGCCGGCTTTTTGCCAAGTATCATTATTGGTGCAAGAAAAATACACATCAGCAAAGCCAACCTGCGCAAAGCCGGAGCAAAACCTGTTACGATGAGCTTTAACCCGATGATGGTACCTGCTATAAATCAATCAGGCGGGCTTACCGATTTTGTGGCAGGTGTAGGGGTTGGTATTCGTTTTTAGTTTGGCAGACCTTTCTTATACTCCGAAGGCGTTTGCCCTGTGATGTTTTTGAAAATATTATTGAACGAAGACTTTGAATTAAAGCCGCTGTCCAATGTGGATTAACTTGTCTTGGATACTTTTATTTTTCGTTGTTTCCAAGTGTCAGGATGACGCGCAAGATGAACAACAGCTATAACCGTTATTACGCTTCCCGTAACAATATAAAACACGCCAAACGGAAAACGTTTTGTATTCAGCTTTCTGATTTTTTTGTGAATGAACGGAGGTGAAACTGGATGCCTTTTGATTAAATTTAAAGTTGCATCGGCTGCAAGCAAAAAATCTTCTCCTAAGCCGACAGATTGTGTTTCATACCAATCATAAGCATTCTGAACATCTGCTTCCACCTGCGGAAGAAAATCAACGGAGTAGTTCATTTTGACTTTTTCGCTCTCACATTCTTTTTGATTTTATCCCATGTGGTCCTCTTGGCTGAGCTTTGAAAAGCCGCCAACCTTTCATCCAAAAGTTTTTTGTGCTGTTGCGATAATGCCAAAGTGTCTTCGGCAATGCTATCCCAGATTTCCTCAACAAGAAGAATTTTTTCTGAAGTACTTAATGTTTTATAGCTTGTAAAATCCATGATAATGCGAAGTTATACTAAACCGCAAATCAAACAAATTCACCCCAACCCCTTCTTATATTCCGAAGGCGTTTGCCCCGTGATGTTTTTGAAAATATTATTGAACGAAGATTTTGAATTAAAACCACTGTCAAATGCAATAGCAAGCAAAGTCAGGTGGTCGTAGTTGGTGTTGGCAGCCTTCTTTTTAAATTCCTCCACGCGATATTCATTCACAAAGTTGAAGAAGTTTTTGTGCAAGCCGTTATTGATGATATAAGTAAGATGATGCTTCTGAATATTCACCCTGCTCGACAATTCCTGAATGGTCAGTTCGGGATTTAAAAATGGCTTGTCGGTATCCATAAACTCCAGCAGACGTTTCAGCATCCGGTGCATATCTTCATCATTCACCAAAGGTTTTTTCACCACTTCGGTTGCGGGTTCGGCTTCGCTTAATTCTTCTTCCGCAATGCTCTTTTCTAAATCTTCGCTGGCAGTAATATTATTTTCCTCAAGAATGTTTTTCAGTTCGCTGGTGGCAGTTTGTAATTCTGTTTTTGCCGAAAATTCCTTCCGCAAAATATCAAACTCATCTTCTGAATTTTTAAACAATCCCTTCTGCTTCAAACCAAAAAAGCTGATGGCATAAGCCATAAAAATCAAACCCATACCCGACAGCAAATCCACATCCGCCATTTTTTTGTAACCCACCGCGTTCAAGCCGCCTGCAACAAGATAAACGCCATTGGTAATGATGAAAGAAGCATTGATAAACCGCAGCCAGTAAATGCGTTGCCTGCCCGATTCAAACGAAAACTTGTGGCGGAAGTTTTTGAGAAAAGTGCGAATTTGAATAAACGTAAGCGAAGCATACACCACCACCGATGTAACGATGCAAACGGCAAACAACATACGCACCCACAGGTATTCATCATTGCCCAAAAAATTATCTTCCTCAAACGAAACGCGCTCGCGGAAGTAAGCAAAATACAAAAACGTGAAAAGGAAAAATGGCGCAAAATGCTTGTAATCAATAAAGCGAAACCGCGCATCTTCATCGGTAAGAAACCTTGTGTAGAGATACAAAAAGGGACCAAACGTGAAAGGAATCAAACCTGTGGCAAACTCTGCATCAAAGTATTCGTCATGATACATTTTCAAAATCAGCACCAAGAACTTTAAGGCTATCGCCAACAGCCACCATATCAGCATTTTCTCATGCGTAGCCTTGCGCTTTCGGCTGAAAATCACCAAAGCGGCAAACACGCACTGCGAAAATCCTATGTATAGTAAGCCTTCGTTCAAAGTTTAAATTAGTGTTTAGTTGTCTTTGATTTTGTACCCGATTTTGGTTCGTTCCTTTTTGGGTTCATCGAGCAAATTATGCACGGCTTCAAAAAGTAGTTTCAGGTCTTCATCATGCTGTGTTATTTTCTTTTCCGCTTTCATCAGCTTCATCAAAACATCTTTGTGCGTAAGTGCCATTTCGCGCAGTTGCATAAAAACCCGCACAATGTGAATATTCATCTGTATGGCGGTTTCGCTATTGATTACACTCGCCAACATTACCGCACCGTGTTCAGTGAAAGCATAAGGCAATGTTTTAGAAAATTTCAGCGGGCGGAGGTGGTCACAAATTGTGACCACCTCATCTTTTTCCTGCTGCGTAAGTTGAAACATAAAATCCTCAGGAAACCGGTCGGCATTACGTTTCACCTGCTGGTTAAGTTGTTTAGTGCTTACTCCGTAAAGCTCGGCAAGGTCGCGGTCTATCATCACCTTCTTGCTCCGCAGGTGAAGTATTTTATTTAAAATCAGTGTTTCGGTTAATGCTAAAGATGTGCGACTCATAAGTTGTTTTCAATGATGATGAATGTAAAAATTATCTTTTGTTTTTCCATCGCAAAGCGAAACGAAGGGCGGCTGCCAATTTCATATCTCATGTCTAATAGTTCGTATCTCATATCTAAATTCTCACTTCTTCCTCACTATCGCATCCATCAAATCCGGTGGAATCGCCCGCGTCCATGTTTTGGTGCGGCTCAGAAACCACAAAATCCACCAATGTCCGCGCACCCGCAACTCACCTTCTTTGTTAATCCACATTCTGCCGCGATAGGTATTGCCGTTTTCAAAATTATAGATTCTGCCCCCCTCCCACTCATTGTCATCGCGGTCGAATTTGTAACCGTCTAAAATGTGCAAGCCAATCAGTTTGCGCGAGCGCAGTTTTGCCTCATTGTTCATCACATCCCTGCGCGGGGTATCGTATTCATCTAACGAATCAGACATCCACACAATTCTGCCGCGCACTATATGCTCCATGTCTTCATAAATAAAAACTATCAAATCCTTCTTTTCGTTTATCCAATAGCCATAGATTTTTCCATTATCTTTTTTGGCAAAAACACACAGGCTGCACATCAGCATCAGCAACAAAGACCAAACGTACTTCTTCAACATATAGAATTTTTCACGGTACAAATGTAGCTATTCGGACTTTGAATTTCATTTAAACAAGTCTAAACTCATTCACAACAGGCACAAACCAACGAAATTAAAACCTAATTAACTCATTCATTTTCAATAACTTGCTGAGTTTAGACGATTTGCAGGGTGCGCCTTCGCCATCCCAAGCGTTTGCGGTTTGCAGTTAAAGGACTTTTGTGGTGTATCAAAATCAAAAAGTCATGCAACAAGTATTGAACAATATTCCCAAAAGCTACAAAGAGTTGAGCGCGATAATTTCCCTCAAAGCGCAATCTTCGTTTCCAAAAAATGAAAGCCAAAGCCTCGATGTGCTTGCTTACCAAATGGCAGACATGGAGTTTTGCTATGCTGCGCTCAACAAAGTTTCTCGCTCGTTTGCAGTGGTCATTCAGCAACTGCCGCCCGAACTCCGCAATTCGGTTTGCATTTTCTATCTCACGCTTCGTGGTTTGGATACGGTGGAAGACGACATGAATTTTCCGCTTGATAAAAAACTCGACCTGCTGCTCAACTTCCATAAGCATTGCGGCAACGAGCAACTGCGCCTCGAAAATATTGGCGACAGCGAACACTACCGCCACCTGTTGCTGCACTATTACAAAATTGCGCGCGCTTTCAATTCTTTGGATGTAAAATATCGGCATGTAATTGCCGACATCACCCGAAAAATGGGCGAAGGCATGGCGCACTTTGCCGAAAATGATTTGAAAACAAAAGCCGATTACGACCTCTATTGCCATTATGTTGCGGGTTTGGTGGGCTACGGCTTGTCGGGTTTGTTTTCCGCTTCGGGCTATGAAGATTTTCGTTTGAAACATCAACTTGAAATTTCAAACGCAATGGGTTTGATGTTGCAAAAAACCAACATCGTGCGCGACTACAACGAAGACATGCTGCAAGGCAGAATCTTCTGGCACGAAGAAGTTTGGAAAAAATATACTGCGGATTTCAACTGGTTTGCGCAAAACAGCAAGCATAATTTATCGCTTTCGTGCCTCAACGAAATGGTGTGCGATTCGCTGCAACACCTGCCCGAGTGCATTGCTTATTTGCAATTGCTGAAAAACCCTGCCGTGTTTCGTTTCTGCGCCATTCCGCAGGTGATGGCAGTGGCTACAATGGCAGAAGTGTATAACAACCCCGAAGTGTTTACAGGCGTGGTAAAAATCAGGAAACCACTCGCTGCAAAAATGATGGTGTACACTAATACGCTGCAAGATGCGGGAGCATTTATGTTAGAAGCATTAGCAAAAATTGAAAGCAAAACTTCGGCAAACACGCCCTTCGCTGCCGAAATACTCCAAGCCGTTGAAACGGCTAAAGCAGCCATCCTGAACCCATCCATTTATGAATGGAAAGAAGTGCAAGAACCAACAATTGAACAAGTAGTATTTTTTTAAACAAGGGACGAGAGTCGAGCGGCTGTTATTCCCCTCTTGAGAGGGGTAGGGGTGTGTCTTCATCGCCAAGAAATCACTACCCAATCAAAAAACCTCCGCGCCTCTGCGAGAAAAACAAAACTTATGCAAACACAAACTTTCGATATAGCCATTGCCGGAGCCGGAGTAGCGGGTGCTGCGCTTGCCGCATATCTCGGCAAGCACGGCATTAAAGTAGCCCTCATCGAAAAAGACTGGCGCGAGCAAGACCGCATCATTGGCGAACTGCTGCAACCCGGTGGCGTACAGCAGTTGAAATCCATTGGCTTAGAAAACACCCTGCTCGGCTTTGATGCACAGGAAGTAAACGGCTATGCCCTTTTCAATCACAAGCAACACATCACTGTTGCCTACCCCAAAAGCGAAAACGAAACAGCCTTCACAGGCAGAGGCTTTCACAACGGAAAATTTTTGCAGCAACTCCGCGCGGCAGCCAAAGCACAACCAAGCGTTACCTGTATTGAAGGGGAGGCGAAGCGGTTGATAGTAGAGACGAAGGACGAAGGACGAAGGACGAAGGAAAATACAAGAGTTGTTGGAATAGAAGTGAAGCCCAAAGAATCAGAAAACACCCACTCCATCTTTGCCGAACTCACCGTAGTCTGTGATGGAATTTTTTCTGTTTTCAGAAATGATTTAGCCGAAGTACAAAAAGAAGTCAGCGGCTTTTTTCTCGGCTTAGTATTAGAAGATTGCACCCTGCCTTTCCCCAACCACGGACATGTTTTCACCGGCATTGAATCACCTTTTCTTGCTTACCCCATCAGCAGCAACGAAGTGCGCATGTTGATTGACTTCCCAGGAGCCACCGCACCGCGCAAAGGCGCAGAACTGCAAAACTATTTGCTGCAAAACGTACTCAACCAACTCCCCGAGGTCATGCATCCCTCCTTCAGGCAAGCAGTGGCTAAGGGAAAGTTCAAGGTAATGCCCAATCACTACATGCCTGCCAAACCCAAACCCTCCGAAGGCGCGGTACTCATTGGCGATGCCCTCAACATGCGCCATCCCCTCACGGGCGGAGGTATGACCGTTGCTTTAACTGATGTTCAGTTGCTCGGCAACCAATTGATTCAATATTTCAACCAAAAAGTAAAGAGTGAGTTTTTATTGTCGCAGGCAGTGAACGAATTTTATACATCGCGCCATCAACAAGATGCCACGGTCAATATTCTTGCAAATGCCTTGTATAAAGTTTTCACTCATCCCCAACTCAGCACGGCATGTTTCAATTACCTGAAACAAGGCGGCAAAAAATCGGGGCAGCCTGTAGAGCTTCTCTCCGCCATTTCGCGCAACCGCAATTTATTGTTGCGTTATTTTTTTGCCGTGGCAGTAGATGGCGCAACCGATAAGGTATTCTCTAAACCCACTGTTTCAGGCATCAGAGAATCCTACCGGATGGTAAGCGATGCCGTTAAAATCGTTTCGCCATTGCTTAGTAATGAACATCCGAGCAAAGCCGAGCAACTGGCTTTGTGGTTGGGGAAGAAAGTTTTTTAGGACTTTGATTTGCATAATAATTCAATCCGATTACATTTGCAGCCCGTTTTAACGGAACGGGCGCATAGCTCAGCTGGTTCAGAGCATCTGCCTTACAAGCAGAGGGTCCGCGGTTCGAACCCGTGTGCGCCCACAGAAATTAAAGCTACCTTCGGGTAGCTTTTTTTGTTTACAACTTCTGCATAAAAAAGAAACTAAATCCTTATTTCTTCAAATTCACCGGCATTGAAAAATTCAAAAAGTGAATCGGGTGAAAAACCACCTGCCCCAAAGTATTAAACTCAATAGCAGGAAAAGGCAATTTAATAATGTTCAATGCCGCAAGAATCATCCGCCCCGTGCGATTGGTGGTTTTGATTTTGGTGAGGTCGGCATCAATGGAAATGAAAAACTTGCGGTAGCGTTTTACATCGTTTCGGTCAACAAGTTTTCCGTCCTTATCCGTCCATGTATTATCAAAGCCGCCATACATATTTCCCGCGCCATAGCCTATGGCAATGTTCAGCCATTTGGCATGTTTCTGACTTTTAAAAAATGATGAAGTATTAAAGCACAACCATGTGTTTATGTTGTTGTAATCCTTGATAATTTTTTCTCCCACCGAAGTGCCGAAAAGGTCATTGGCGCGATTGCGCAATTGCCCGCGGGGATAGTCTTGCAGGTGCAAAGAATATTTAAGCTGAATGCGCTGTTCATCCCAAAAAGCAAATTGGATAGTGGCTAATGCCGCACCCGCAAAGTTGGCGGCAAGGTCGCTTCCACTTGCACCCCATTTATCCGAAAATCCATCCAGCACTTCGATGGAAGAAATAAATACAAAGCCTATTGCCCCTGAACTGAGCGCTGCGGGTATGCGCTTTACGCCACTCCACCGCAACATATTATAGGTGTAAACAGAAATAAAATATGGCGCAAAAGCATGTCCGCATTTATCTATCTGATTCCATTCTTTTGAATCATCAAACCAGTGAAATTTTCCGCGTGGATATTGCGCATACCAAGCCCTGTCCAAACCAATCATTGCACCCGCAAACAATGCTACCGAACCACCCACAACACCACCTACTCTTGCCTTATTGAGTGTTGGCGAACGCTCTAACCAATGCGGCTTTTTGAGGATTGTTGGCGCAGCAAAAGTTGTATCGGTTTGGGCGTTAGTTTGAATACTTATTAAGCAAATAAATAAAGCCAAAAACCTAAAGACTACACTTCGGTTTGCAGCAAAATATTCTGTAAAAAAAGTTGCTTTGAATATCACTTAATCTTATGAATTGTCAATGAGATTCACAATTAACTTAACCATTATTTCTTTATCCGAAGGGTTGCTTTGTGCCACCAGTAATGTTAATGCAATCAGGGCATTATCGTTAATTTTCAATTCGCCTGATTTTTTGAACTGATGTTTGTTTTTCTCCAAAAACCAAACAAATAAAAACGCGCCAATCCGCTTATTTCCATCTGTGAAAAAATGGTTTTTGATAACCAGATACAACAGGTTTGCAGCTTGTTCTTCTACACTTGGATAGAGATAATTCCCATCAAAAGTCTGAGTGATATTTTTAAGTGTTCCTTCAAAACTTTCATCTTTCATTTTGCCGAAAAGTTCACTTGCCTCACCTAATGAGATTAGCTCTTTTTTTAGTTCGTAAATGGCGTTTACGGCTTCTTTGTATGTTATCTCATAAGTTATGTTGTCGCTTAACGAATAAGCACTCAGTGTTTTACTGTCGTATTGACTCAGCAATACAAAACTTCTTGTGTATTGGTGCAGGATATTTAAAAGTCCTGTCGCCTCATCAGCATTTAACTGTTTTGAATTTGATGTGTTTTGAATTACTTCAACCACTTTTTGAAGTTGCTCCAAACGTTTTTGATTTATAGAATAACCCTGAACCAGATATTCCTTCAGTCGTTGGGTTGCCCAAATTCGGAATTGGGTTGCCTGTTTTGACTTAATTCTATAGCCGACAGATATAATCATGTCCAGATTGTAATAATCAATACTTCGCTTTATTTCTCTTTTCCCTTCAAAACGAACTGTCAAAAATTCTTTGACAGTTCGATCTTCATCCAATTCGTTTTCTAAAAGAATTTGATTGATGTGATAACTGACATTTTGCTTCGAGCTATCGAAAAGCTCAACTATCTGCATCTGATTCAACCAAACAGTTTCACCCTCAAATTTCACTTCAATTTGAGTTGCTCCGTCTGCTCCTTTGTAAATCTCTATTTCATTCATAAAAGAGAAATTATCTACCCAAACATCGGCATTACATTAAATGCCACAAACTGCCCTGCAAAGCCAACAAAGTAGCCCGTAAAAATATCCTTTGGTTCATGCGCTTTTAATATCAACCGCGCACTGCCAATCATGCCGCCAATCAACACCGAAGCAATCAATAATAATGTGAGGTTGTAATCAGAAAAACGCAGCAACACCAAAGTCAAACCGAAGAAGCATCCTGCGCCAATTGCGTGCAGACTTATCTTTTGAAATATGTTGATGAAGAAGCCGATAAAAATTGCAATTGCCGCACCCAGCATCATGGATGAAATCAACTCATTGGCAAACATGGTGTTGGATGTTGTGGGGTGAAACAGTCTGTATGTCCATAAATAAAAAGTTGCGGTAGCGATGTATGGGATGATGCGCTCTTTCGTGGTTTCTAATTTTAATGAATCTATCATCTGTAATTTGCGCATCATCAATAACCAAACCGCAGGAAAAACAAACGTGAGTACAAACACCAGAATCACCCAAAGCGATTGTTGCTTGAAATCAAAATTGCCGAACAAATGCGGGTTTGAAAAAATAATTGCCGCAGTGCCGAAACTCGGAAACAACAACGGATGAAAAATATACGAAATGAAATTTGCTGCAAAACGCGACATACAGCCGCGAATATGAGAATTAAACCTCTTTCAAAAGTTGCAATCGCACCGCACAGTTTTATTTTCACATCTTTAAATTGGTTTTATGAAAAACATAGCATTGTTATTGGTGTTGGCAGGCACACTGCTTTTGGCTTCCTGCAGCAAATGCACAAAGTGTACAAAAGGCAGCGATGAAAGAAGTTTTTGCGAAGGCGATTATTCTTCAACAACCGCCTACGAAGCAGAAGTTACAACACTCGGAAGTCAGGGTTATTCTTGCTCCGTTCAATAAGAAAAATCAAACGATTTTGAACCTGTAAGTGAATCTGTTATATTCACAGCCCTCTTATTCAATAACTAAACGGAAAAACAGGTTTATGGGCAATTTTACAAGACTATTCGATGTGCTGCCATATCAGTTGGCAACCTTCCCGCAGGAAGATGCTTTTGCAGCAAAAGAAAACGGAGCATGGCGCAAATATTCTACCAAAGAAATGATTGAAACCGGCAACAAGGTCAGCCTTGCGCTTATCAAGCTCGGTTTGCAACCCGATGATAAAATTGCCATTGTGAGCAACAACCGCCCCGAATGGAACATTGCCGACTACGGCATTTTGCAGGCGGGTTTTATCAACGTTCCTGTTTACCCGACCATCAGCGAAAACGAGTATCGTTTCATTTTTAATGATGCGGAAATCAAAGCCGCATTTGTTTCAGACGAAAATCTTTACAACAAAATGAAAGCCATCCAAGTTGATGTGCCTACATTGAAACACATTTACACTTTCGACAAAGTAAACGGTGCGCCACACTTCAGCGAACTGCTGAAACTTAGCGAGGGCGGTGATTTCAACGAAGTGAAAAAAATCAGCGACAGCATCAAGCCCGAGGCATTGGCTACAATTATTTATACATCAGGAACCACAGGAAATCCGAAAGGTGTAATGCTTTCGCATAATAATGTCGTAAGTAATATTCAAGCTGTGTTGCCTTTGTTACCGTTGGCATCTGACAAACGTGTATTGAGCTTTTTGCCCTTGTGCCACATTTTTGAAAGAATGGTGGTGTATGTTTACAACGCTGCGGGGGTGTCGGTTTATTATGCCGAAAACATGGAAACAATCGCTGCAAATCTGAAAGAAGTGAAGCCGCATTTCTTCACTTCCGTTCCGCGATTATTAGAGAAAGTTTATTTGAAATTGGAAGCTGCAGGCGCAGCATTGACAGGTTGGAAAAAAAGCTTGTATGAAAACGCTTTGGCGTTTGCAAACGATTTCAGTTTAGAGAAAAAATACGGCTTGTGGGATTCCATCAGATACAAGGTTTTCGACAAGTTGATTTACAGCAAATGGCGCGAGGCTTTGGGCGGAAATTGCGAAGGAATCTGCACGGGCGCAGCGGCTTTGCAACCGCGTTTGGCGCGTATTTTCACCTGCGCGGGAATTACAATTTGCGAAGGCTACGGACAAACAGAAACATCGCCTGTTATTTCGGTTTGTTTATTTGACAGAGACAAATTGAAATTCGGCACGGTTGGTCCCGTTATTGACGGAGTAACCGTGAAACTCGACCACCGCGGTGGCATGAAAGAAGGCGAAGGCGAAATATTGGTGAAAGGTCCGAACGTGATGATGGGCTACTACAAACGCCCCGACATTACCGACCAGACTGTAATTGACGGTTGGCTGTACACGGGCGATGTGGCAACTTATGTTGAATACGCAGGTTTGAAACATTTAAAAATCACCGACCGCGTGAAGGAACTTTTCAAAACCAGTGGCGGCAAATACATTGCTCCGCAGGTGTTGGAAAACAAGATGAAAGAAAGTTCTTACATCGAGCAAATCATGGCTGTGGGCGAAGGCAAAAACTTCGTGAGCGCGTTGATTGTTCCAAACTTTGCGAACCTGAAAGACTGGTGCGCAAAAAATGGTGTGAGCGCAAGCACTAACGAAGAAATCGCTTCATCCAAAGAAGTTATCAATTTGATAAAAACTGACGTGGACAGGCTGAACAAAAACTTCGGGCAATGGGAAACCATTAAAAAGTTTGAATTGATTCACCACGAATGGACTATCGAAGGCGGTGAAATGACACCTACCATGAAAGTAAAACGCAAAGTAGTGCATGAAAAATACAAAGCGTTGATTGATAAGTTATACGCCAACTGATTTATCGGTTAATGTAATTTGAAAAGGCTTGCAGGAAAATCCTGCAAGCCTTTTTTATGTGTGATACGCAATTTTCTTTTTTCTGAATGTTGATTTACCTACATTGCGCTATCTAAAAGTGAAACATTGTTATGCAGCCTGTTTACATTTTAATAGCTATTCCTTTTTTCCTGCTCAGTATTGCGTTTGAATATTGGTACAGCCGCAAAAAAGATTTGAAATTGTATCGTTTGAATGATACCATTAATAATTTGTTGGTGGGCATGGGTCAGCAGATTTCCAACTTGTTTGGCAAGGCAATTCTGTTTGGATTGTTTATGTTGATTTACGACAACTATCGCTTTTTCAGTTTGCCTTTTACGTGGTGGAGTGTTGCTTTGTGTGTGCTGCTTTACGACTTTGCGTTTTATTGGGCGCACAGGCTTGGGCACGAAGTGAATTTTTTCTGGGGTGCGCACGTTGTGCATCATCAAAGCGAAGAATACAATTTAAGTGTGGCATTGCGCCAGTCGTGGTTTCATTCCATGATTGCTTTTATTTTCTTTTTACCTATTCCGCTTTTAGGGTTTTCGCCACTCACATTTGGCGCAGGCGCTGCCATTCAAACGTTATACCAATTCTGGATTCACACGCGCACGATGGGCAAGCTGCATCCCGCTATTGAATTTATTTTCAACACACCTGCGCATCATCGCGTGCATCATGCCGTAAATCCAAAGTATATTGACAAAAATCACGGTGGCGTTTTGATTATCTGGGACAGAATGTTTGGCACATTTAAAGAAGAAGAAAATGCCGATGAAATCACTTACGGCATTACCACACAACTTAAAAGCTGGAATCCTGTTTGGGCTAATTTTCATTACTACTTTGAACTGTGGGAGAAGGCAAAAACATTCACCCGTTTTTCGGATAAAATCAAATTGCTTTTTGCGCGCCCGGGCTGGTTGCCCGAAGATGCGGGAGGGTTTCAACCGGTAAAAGAAATTGATAAAAATATTTATCGGAAATTCGATTCGGATGTTCAAACAAACCTGCGTTGGTATGCTGCTTTTCAATTTGTAATTGTGTTGGCGGGCACTACTGCATTGCTCTATCATTTTCCGAATGTTTCTACCTTTTTCCGCATTTATTTCACCTCTTTAATTGTGCTTTCCATGCTCATTATTGGCGGAATTTTTGAAAACAAAAAATGGACTTGGATAGCTGAAATTATTCGTATTGTAGCCATAGTTATCGGCTTGGATATTTACTATTGGTATTGGCACATTCAGTGGTTTGAAGTGATGCTTGCTTCATCGCAAATTATTGCTTCCGCTTGTTTGATTTGGCTGGCGGTGCATCACTATTTGAACAAAGAAAAATATGCGTAACCTAAACCTGCAATCTCACTTCTAAAATCTAAAATCTCTTTCATGTTGCTTGTTGCCGACAGCGGTTCTACCAAAACACAATGGCTTACCGAAAACGAAAATTTATTTGAAACCATCGGCTTCAATCCGCACTTTCATACAAAAGACAGTGTGCTGATTGCCATGGCAAAAGTTGCGGAGCTAAAACGCATTGCTGCCGATATTTCATCTGTTTATTTTTATGGTGCAGGTTGCAGCAGTAAAGAAAGAAATGCTGTTATAGAATCTGCTTTGAGCGATTTTTTTCCTTTGGCAAAAATTTATGTTGACCATGATTTAAAAGCTGCCGCTTATGCCACTTACAGTGGCGAAACCTGCATTAGCTGCATACTCGGCACTGGCTCAAACTCTTGCTTGTTTGATGGAGAACAATTAACTGAAAATGTTCCCGCATTGGGATATGTGTTGGGTGATGAAGGCAGTGGCGGTTGGTTCGGCAAAGAATTAGCAAAGGCATATTTGTATCATCTTTTACCGCAGGCTACCAATCAGCTTTTTGAACAACACTGCGCAAAGGACAAAGAAGAAATTTTTGAGCGCGTGTATCGCCAACCCTACGCCAATGTTTATCTGGCAAGTTTTGCAAAGTTGCTTTCTCTCAGCCCCGATAAAGATTACATCAGCGATTTGGTAACGCGCGGCTTTCACGAGTTTTTCAAATATCATGTGGTGTGCTACAACAATTATCAAAATTACCCTGTGCATTTTGTAGGCTCATTAGCTTTTCATTTTCAGGATGAATTACAAGCTGTTGCAAAGCAATTCGGCTGCACGGTGCAAAACATCACCAAAGAGCCTGTGCGGGAATTGCTGAAATGGCATTTGAAAATTAAGTAATGAATTATGAGAGATGAGTTTCTCTGTGCCTCCGCGAGAAACATAAATTTGCGTAAGCAAATAAACCTCTCACCCCTCACCTCCCACCTCTCAACTATGTTTCTCTTATGGTTATCAAAAATGTTGTTCACGTTAAACTACATTCGCGCAAAATATTTGCCATGACTTTTGATGAACTGAACCTTAATACACCACTGCTGAATGCCTTGAAAGATATGGGTTTTCATCAGCCTACAACTATTCAGGCAAAGGCTTTTTCGGTGGTGATGTCCGGCAAGGATGTGGTGGGCATTGCACAAACGGGAACAGGAAAAACAATTGCGTATTTGTTGCCATACCTGCGCCAATGGAAATATTCAAAAGATAAAATTCCACAGATTTTAATTCTTGTGCCAACGCGCGAATTGGTAATTCAAGTAATAGATGAAATAAAAAAATTAGGAAAATATACCTCCGTAAGTGCAGTAGGAATTTATGGCGGCAGCAACATCAATACACAAATTGCAGCAGTAAGCGAAGGCGCAGATATATTGGTTGCCACACCCGGCAGACTGATTGATTTGGTGATGAAAGGCACAGTGAAATTAAAGCCCATTAAAAAGTTGGTGATTGATGAAGTGGATGAAATGTTGAGCTTAGGCTTTCGTTCTCAACTGACGGTGATTTTAGATTTGCTACCGCTAAAGCGACAAAATATTTTGTTTTCTGCTACCATGACGGATGATGTGGAAGCGTTGATAAATCAATATTTTAATCAACCGGTAAAAGTTGAAGCCGCGCCTGCGGGTTCGCCACTTACTAATATTATACAAACTGCTTTTGAAGTACCGAACTTCAACACAAAAGTGAATTTGCTGCGCTTGCTGCTGTACAATGATACGGAGATGAAAAAGGTATTAGTGTTTGCTGCCACCAAACAGTTAGCCGATAAACTGTTTGCTGATATTGCACACTTATTTCACGAACAAGTTGGAATTATTCATTCCAACAAATCGCAAAACCATCGCTTTAATGCAGTAAAACAATTTCACGAAGGCAGCTTCAGGATATTGATTGCAACGGATATTGTGGCGCGGGGCATTGATGTTTCGGAAGTTTCGCACGTAATCAATTTTGATGTGCCGGAAGTGCCCGAAAATTATGTGCATCGCATTGGCAGAACAGGACGCGCAGATAAAAAAGGCAATGCCATTTTATTCTTTACACCAAAGGAAATCGAGGCAAAAAAGCAGGTTGAAAAATTGATGAATTATCAGATTCCGCTTGAAACGCTTCCCGAAAATCTTGTAATTTCTGATGTGCTTACTTTGGATGAAATGCCTAAGGTTTACCAGCCAAATCTTGAACTGAAAAATCCTTTGAAAAAGCCGTCAGGCGCGGCATTTCACGAAAAGAAAGACTCCAACAAAAAAGTGCCAAGCAAAATCCGCCATACCGATAAAATGAAAATGAAATACGGCAAGCCGAAAACAAGAGGACAGAAGAAAAAGTAATTAGAATTATTACTTCAATCCGCTGTTGGAATGATGAATGTTGGATAGCGAAGAAAAAGCAGGATAGACGGCACTACCACTTCCTCGCGCTCAATGCGGTTTTTGTGAAGTACAGAAACGCAAAAATCACACTTAGAAAATAGACTACATCGCGCGTATCCACAACGCCTTTGCTCATGCTGATGTAATGCGCATCAATGCCTAATTGCTCCACAATAAAATCGCTTTTGCCGAAGAAGATGCCGAGCTTGGCTAAATAGCCAAACGCCTGATAGAACAGGAAACAGAGCAATACACCAAACAAAAAAGCTATGATTTGATTGGGCGTAATGGACGATGCAAAAATTCCAATGGCAGCAAACACAGCACCCAAAAAAAACAAACCGAAATAAGAACCGAGAATGCCGCCTGTATCCACATTACCAACGGGTACGGCAAGCCTTGAAACAGTAATGTAATAAGTGAATGTTGGAATCAAAGCGATAAGTATAAGCGTAATTGCTGCAAGATATTTTCCAACCACAATCTGCATTTCTGTAACGGGGCGCGTAGCAAGTAATTCAAAAGTTCCGGTGCTTATTTCTTCCGCAAAAGTGCGCATGGTGATGGCAGGAATCAGGAACATAAAGATGTATGGCGCAAGCGCAAAAAGCCCGTCAATGTTGGCGTAGCCAAAATCCAAAATATTAGTGTCGGGGAAAATCCACAGGAACAAACCAAGCGTCAGCAGAAAAACCATCAACGCCACATAGCCCATCAGCGAACTGAAAAACTGTTTTATCTCTTTAAAATAAATTGCTTTCATAAATGCTTGAGCAAAAATAATTTTCAGCAGCGATATAGCTGCACTATTTGTAAATATCTTCCTCTTAAAAAAGATGAGGTCGGGATTTTTATTCGCTTTTTGCACAATAATTTTCCCTGAAAACACTTTTGAAGCAGTAAGATTTTGTAGGGGGAAATATGACACGTTTTACCCCTGCGCAGGAAACCTTTAAAACACAATAAACACAAGACTCAATACAGCATTGAATTTGCCTGTAAACTTCTTAAAATCAGACTGTTTATGCTGGTTATTCCGCGTAAGATTTTCAAAAAAAATTGTACCACACATTTGTGTAAATCAGAAAACCTTTTCATAGCATTGCAGTTCCTTCTCAAAAATTATAGTTTTCACTACAGAATATTAACATGAGTTTCTTATCGCAGAAAACAAACCTTGTGTGGTTTGGTATTGCTTTTGTTGTTGGCGGAATTGCAGGCTGGTTTGCAGGTGATTTCACAAAGAGTGAAAATGTAGAGGAAACGAATCCCGTTTCGGAAAGCAAAATGTCTGAATTGCGTTCGGGCGGCTACAAGTTTATCAATCCGCTTTTGGAGTGTGATAATTTTTCTCCACCGAATGATGCATCTTTTGCAAAAATGAGAGGAGAGATAGAAAGTTATATTTCCAATGTAAAAGGCGAGGGCAAAGCATCGCACGTTTCGGTTTATTACCGCGATTTGAACAACGGTCCGTCTTTTGGAATCAACATAAGGGATAATTATTCACCGGCAAGTTTGTTGAAAGTTCCCGTGATGATGGCGGCTTTGAAAAGAGCGGAAGAAGACCCTTCTTTTTTGAAGAAAAAATTGCTGTTCGACAGGCATTTGGATGATGTAAGTCCCAACATATTGGATACGGGATTGGTGCAAATGGGAAAATCATACACTGTTGAAGAGTTGATATTTAAAATGATTGCCTATTCCGATAATGATGCCAAGAATTTGATTTTGATAAACCTGCCGCCAAACAGCATTGAAAAAACGTTGGTTGATGTCGGCTTGGTTGTTCCCGACATGGCAAATCAGGTGGATATTATGTCGGTAAAAGATTACGCATCTTTTTTCAGGATGCTTTACAATGCTACGTATCTAAGTCGTTCAATGTCTGAAAAAGCGCTGCAAATTCTTGCTGCCGCAGATTTTGTAAAGGGAATAGTTGCGGGTGTTCCCGCAGGAACGGTTGTTGCGCATAAGTTTGGCGAAAGAGCATTTGTTGATAATGATATAAAACAACTGCACGATTGCGGAGTTGTGTATGCACCGTCAGGTCCGTATCTGATTTGTGTAATGACAAGAGGCACAAGTTTTGATGCGCTGGATGATGTGATTGCGGGCGCATCAGAAATTATTTACAAAAATCTTCACGCTCAATAAAGTCTGCTGATTTTTTCCAGCAGCACTTCCGCTATTTTTCTTTTCGATTCGTGTGTCCATCCGGCAATGTGAGGAGTTACTAAAACGCTCTCGTTGGTAATCAGTTTTTCAAATAATTTTTTTTCTTCGGAATTTAATGAATTGATTTTTTCATTCTCCAAAACATCCAGTGCCGCAGCAATTATTTTGCCGTTTTCTAATGCGTTCAATAAGGCTTTTGTTTGCAAGCAAACACCTCGTGATGTATTTAAAAACCAAATATTTTTTTTGAAGGCATTAAAGAAATTGCCATTCGCAAAATGCTTTGTTTCATCCGTTAATGGCAGATGTAAACTCACCACATCGGCTTCTTCAAAAACAGTTTCTAATGAACTTTCACGGATATAGTTTTCTGTAAATTCTTTCCTGTATTTATCATAAGCAAGCACCTTTACATTAAAGCCCGCAAGCGTTTTTGCAAAAGCCTCGCCCGTGTTTCCATAGCCGATGATGCCAATTGTTTTGCCGAAAAGTTCGCGCCCGCGATTCGACTCTCGAATCCAATGTTTGTTTCGGATTTCGTTGTGCGCCTTCTGCACATTATTCATAATGCACAGCAACATTCCCAATGCCTGTTCGGCAACTGCCTGCCTGTTGCCTTCGGGTGAGGTGATGCACGCAATGCCGCGCGATGTTGCCAATGGAATATCCATTACTTCTTTGCCAGAGCCGCAGCGCGCAATGAACCTGAGTTTAGGCGCTGCATCTAACAATTCCTTATCAGCAACAATTTTGCTGTTGATGATAATTCCTTCAAAATCGCGGATGATTTCCAACACTTCACTGCGCTGAATTTCAGGCAGATGAACAACCTCAAAACCTAAGTCTTGCAAACCTTGCGGCAGCAATTCATGCACGGGTTCGGTAATTAAAACAGATTTCATTTTACTCGGATTATTTTAACCACATAGATACATAGAATAAAGATGTATCGGCTATGAGATTTTGCTTGCAAAAACTATGTTCACTTAGAAAAATATAGAAAAACAGAGTGCGAAAAAATAAGCAAAAACTATGTTTCTATGTGGTTAATATTTCATTTAAAACATGGAATACTTTCATCCCTTTTCATGCAAGCGAATTTACTAAATCACTAAACTCCTGCACGCTCAACTGCTCGGGGCGTTTATCTAAAATTTTTGCATCCGAATTTTTGCCATGTAAGAAAGATTTAATGCTGTTGCGCAAAGTTTTTCTGCGTTGCGTAAAAGCTTGTTTTACTACATTTCTAAAAAGTGTTTCATCGCAGCCTAAAGGGCGGTTGTGGCGTTCCATTCTGATAACTCCGCTCACTACTTTTGGCGGTGGCGAAAAACATTCCGCAGCCACATCGAATAAATATGTGCAATCGTAACTTGCCTGCGCCAACACGCTTATCACACCATAATCTTTTTTGCCCGGAGGCGCGGCAATGCGCTTTGCCACTTCTTTTTGAAACATACCCGTAAGCGCGGTTACAGTTTCTTTTTCATCAATAATTTTAAAAACAATTTGCGATGAAATATTGTACGGAAAATTGCCAATCACATGAATAGGGGCTTTGAATTTTGACATATCGAGCTTCATAAAATCTTCGTTCAAAATTCTTTTTCCATGGTCGAAATGCTTTGCGGCAAAGTTGGATTTGAGCCAAGCCGCCCAGCGATTATCCAATTCTATCAGCCATAAATTTTCCGGGTTTTGTTTCAGCAAATGTTGAGTGAGCGCGCCTTTGCCCGGTCCAATTTCTATCACCGTTTGATATGCGCTTAAATCGCCAATGACTTCGGCAATTCGCAGTTGCGATGCTTCATCCGTCAGGAAATGTTGCCCAAGCGATTTTTTCAGTTCTTCTCCCATTTTATGCAATTCTTATTTTCACTTCCCCCGCCAAATGTATCTGCGTTTGCTATCTTCGCGCTTCTTTAATAATAAATAAAATATAATGAGCGCAATCATAACACAAAGCAATGACGTAAGTAAGGCAAGCAACCTTGTTTTATTGGTAAACGACAAAACAGACTGGAAGTCGGTTTCAAATATTGTTTCTCCCGAATTGGCAAAAACCGCACAGGCAAAATTCAAGCAAAAAGTAAATCCTTTTGTGCTTAATTCCGGCAGCGAAGTGTTGTATGTAATCAATGTTGAAGGCAAAGGCGAGCAGTGGCAAATTGACGAATCGGCACGCAAGTTCGGCTATCAGATTGCCCGCAGCATCAATGGCAATAAATTGGATGCTGTTGCTGTTTCAAACGCCACAGGCGTTACCTCAATCGTGAAATCTTTTCTGGAAGGTTTGGCGTTGAGCAACTACAGCTTTTTGAAATATGCAACCAAAGAGAAAAACGAAAAATCACTGAAGAAAATTTTGGTGGATAAAAGTTCTTTGGACAAAGCTGCTGTGGACGAATTGAACATTGTGGTGGATGCGGTGTATCGCGCAAAAACTTTGGTGAACGAACCTGTATCTTTTTTAACGGCAGTGCAATTAGGCGCGGAAATAAAAGCCATTGCCAAAGAAGCCGGCATCAAAGCAGAAGTGTTTGATAAAAAGAAAATTGAAAGCCTGAAAATGGGCGGTTTGCTTTCGGTAAACAAAGGCAGCCAAGACCCGCCAACTTTTTCGGTGATAGAATACAAACCTGCGAAGCACAAAAACAAGCAACCGATTGTTTTGGTTGGAAAAGGCGTGGTGTATGACACCGGAGGCTTGAGCCTGAAACCAACCGGCAACTCGATGGATCAAATGAAATGCGACATGGCAGGTGCAGCTTGTGTTACGGCAACTATTTATGCTGCGGCAAAAGCAAAGTTGCCTTTGCATATTGTGGCATTGGTTCCGGCTACGGATAACCGCCCGGGTGAAATTGCCTACACACCGGGTGATGTAATAAACATGATGGATGGCAGCACCGTGGAAGTATTGAATACAGATGCCGAAGGGCGCATGATTCTTGCCGATGCTTTGCATTTTGCAAAACGCTACAAACCTGAATTGGTGGTAGATGTGGCAACGCTTACAGGCGCGGCAATGCGCGCATTGGGCGCACATGCTTCGGCATACATGGGTACGGCTAAAAAAGAAGTAAAAAATAAATTTGAGGAAACGGGTTTAGAAACATTTGAAAGAGTGTGGGAATTTCCATTGTGGGAAGAATACGGTAAGATGCTGAACAGCAGCATTGCCGACCAAAAGAACATTGGCGGTGAAATGGCAGGCATGATAACAGCAGGAAAATTCTTGGAAAAATTTACCGACTATCCGTGGCTGCATTTAGACATTGCCGGCACTGCATTCACCACAGCCGAAAGCGAGTATCGCGGCACAGGCGGCACAGGCATTGGTATTCGTTTGCTGTTCGAGTTTTTGAAAAAATATTAGTCTCTTTTTATGTCATGCTGAGCGTGGTCGAAGCATCTCAATTTCCGGCATGACGGAAACATAAATCAAGCAATGGAACAAAAACCAATAGTTGGCATTACCTTAGGCGATTACAACGGCATAGGCGCGGAAGTAATCATCAAAACACTTTCGGATGAGCGGCTTTTTCGCTTTGCCGATTATGTAATTTTCGGTTCGCGCCCTGTGATGAGCTATCACGCAAAACTGTTGAAGGTGCAGAACTTTTTAATGAATGAAATTACCACATTAGAAAAGCTAAGTCCGAAGTTGCCAAACGTGCTGAACTGTTGGACAGAGCAGGCGCAAATAAAAATTGGCGAAGCATCCGAAGAAGCCGGAGCGCGCGCTATGATTGCTTTGAACACAGGCATTGCGCATTTGAAAGAAGGAAAAATTGATGTGTTGGTTACTGCGCCCGTAAACAAACAAACCATTGCGATGCATCATCCCGATTTCAGAGGGCAAACGGAATATATTGCTGCGGAAGTTGGTGCTGCGCAAAGCATGATGATGTTGTGTGATGAAGTGTTGCGCGTGGGTTTGGTAACGAATCATCTTTCTATAAAAGATGTTGCGGGCGCAATAGACATCAATACGATTTACGCAAAAATTGAAGCCCTGCATCATTCATTGAAGCAGGATTTTATGATTCACAAGCCGCGCATTGCGGTGTTGGGTTTGAATCCTCATGCAGGCGATAATAATTTGTTGGGTAAAGAAGAGAAAGACTTTATTGTTCCTGCGGTAAATCGTGCTAAAGATAAAGGCATGATAGTGTTGGGACCATTTGCCGCAGATGGATTTTTCGGCTCACATCACTACCGCCATTTTGATGCTGTGCTGGCAATGTATCACGACCAAGGCTTAGTGCCTTTTAAAACGCTGACTTTTGATACAGGCGTAAATTATACTGCGGGTTTGCCGGTGGTGCGCACTTCGCCCGATCACGGCACGGCTTATGATATTGCAGGAAAAGATGTTGCATCTGCGGGTTCGTTGCGCAATGCAATTTTTACGGGTTTGGAAATTGCGCGCAACCGAAAAGAGTATGCTGAAATGACTGCCAATCCTGTAGAGAAAATTTCGATAGACAGGGAGTATTAGAAAATTATTCACCCATGAAAAACACATCAGAAAAAGTAATTGCTGCAATAAAAACAATCGTTATGGTTGTTTTTGGCATAGCGTTTATAGGCGGTGGTGCTGCAATGGTTTACCTTTGGAAAAAGGGCGAACCCGAACGAAAAGCAAAATGGGGAAAATTTACAGCCTCAACCATAGAAGGTGATACGGTATATTATGTGGCAACGCGCAGCAGCATGAGTTCGGGATGTTGGGAATTTTCCACCAAAAACGGTAGCGACACTTCGCATTTTGCCCTCAATTCATCTGCTGTAATCAGCAAAATACAGGTGGGAAATACACTGACAAAAGACAGCAACTCAACAATTTTTATCTTCAAAGGCAACCGGGAAAATGTCTATATTGATTATGCCAAATACAGGGTCAAATAACTTCGCTTGGCGAATATTGTGTGTTCGATAAGAGAGGGGAGAATTTATAGTCGCAAACCTTTTTCAGAATAATATACTTTCGCCCAAATTCAAATTTAATTCATGCTCAAGCGTTTCACACCGCACTTTATTGCCATTGCAGTTTTTGCGACTCTCACATTCATTTATTTCATGCCCAACTTTCAGGGAATGATTTTGCGACAAGGCGATATCATCCAATGGAAAGCCATGAGCAAAGACATTTTAGACTGGAACGAAAAACACCCGGGCGACCCCGCGCTTTGGACAACGCGCACTTTTTCGGGAATGCCATCGGCACAAATTTCTTTGGTGTATCCGGGCAACCTTACTTCAAAATTTATGCAGGGAGTAAACAGCATTTTCCCTGATGTGAGTTCGCTGATATTTCTGCATTTCATCGGCTTCTATGTTTTATTGCTTTGCTTTGGCGTAAGCCGGTGGCTGGCAATTGCAGGCGCGGTGGCTTTCGGGCTTTCTTCTTTTACGCTTATATCTATTGAAGCGGGGCACAATACAAAAGTGCAGGCTATGGCTTTGATGGCTCCGGTGCTGGGCGGTGTGCTGCTCGCTTATCGAAAAAATATTTTGGCGGGTGCTGCGCTCACGGCTTTTTCATTGTCGCTTGCCATTGCCGCCAACCATTTGCAGGTAACTTATTACCTGATGATAATGGTGGGCTTACTCGGTTTGTATGAGTTGATAAATGCCGTGATCCAAAAGAACCTGCCTCATTTTGCCAAAGCAACAGGTGTGCTGGTGATTGCCGCAGCATTAGCCGTGGTGCCGAATATTGCAAACCTGTGGATGACGCGCGACTACGGCAAGGAAACCATTCGCGGAGGCAGCAGCGAACTGACGCGCAAAAAGGCAAGCACCGATGGCGGTTTGGATTTTGAATATGCTTCGCGGTGGAGCTATGGCGCAGGCGATTTTGAATTTTTAAGCGTGTTGTTGCCAAACATCAAAGGTGGTGGCAGCGGCACAGATATTGGTGAAGAATCAAATTTTGGAAAAGCGTTACAGCAAAAAGGCTATCCACTTTCGTATGCACGACAAGCACCAACTTATTGGGGCAATCAGCCATTCACTTCGGGTCCGGTTTACTTTGGCGCTATTGTTGTTTTCCTGTTTTTGTTTTCCTTGCTCGCATGGCAAAACACATTGAAATGGTGGGCGGTTGCGCTAAGTGTAATTTCTTTCCTGTTGGCATTCGGACACAACACGCCTTTCTTCAAAATTGCTTTTGAAACACTTCCTTTCTTCAACAAATTCCGTACACCTTCTATGGCTTTGGTGATAGTGCAGGTGTTGTTTCCGTTGGTTGCGTTTTTAGGTTTGAATGAATTGCTGAAATCAAAAATTGATGTTGAGAAAACTAAAAAGCAATTGATGATTGCCGGAGGCATCACGGGTGGAATCGCTTTGCTGTTCGGAGTTTTCGGAAGTATGTTTTTCGGCTTTACTGCCGAAAGCGATAAGCAAATGAATGAGCAGGGTTTAACCTTTCTTACCGAAGCATTGAAACAAGACCGTGCCGATATGTTGCGCAGCGATGGTTTCAGAGCCTTGTTTTTTGTGGCGGCAGCTTTTGGTTTGCTGTGGTTTTTCATTCAGAAAAAAGTGTCGGAATTAGTGTTGATTGGCAGTTTGGGCGTGCTGATGTTGGTGGATGGTTGGAGCGTAGGCAAACGCTATTTGAATGATGAAAATTTTGTGGAGAAAAACGACTACGAAACTGCATTTGCCATGACACAAGCGGATGCGGAAATTTTGCGCGACCAGGATGTAAACTATCGTGTTTACAACCTTTCCCGCGACCCTTTCAATGATGCGATTACCTCTTATCATCATAATCACATTGGTGGTTATCATGCAGCAAAACTGATTCGCTATCAGGATTTGATTGAAGAGCATATTTCCAAAGGCACACCGCAGGTTATCAATATGCTGAACACCAAGTATGTGATTCAGAAAGGCAGCGATGGACAACCGAAAGCGCAGCGCAACCCGGGGGCTTTGGGTAATGCGTGGTTGGTGAAAAACATTCGCGTGGTAAAAAATGCCGATGAAGAAATTGCGGCATTGGGTGATGAAACTTTCTCGCCTGCCGAAACAGCTTTGGTAGATGAAAGATTCAAAGCGATTGCCACTTCAACTGAATACAATCCTGAAGGAAGCAGCATTGCGCAAACATTTTTTTCGCCCAATAAAATCACTTACGAATACAACGGCAGCGACAAAAATTTTGCTGTGCTTTCCGAAGTTTATTACCCCGATTGGTTGTGTTATGTGGACGGCAAGCAAACTGATTATGCGCGTGTAAATTATGTACTGCGCGGCTTGGAGCTTCCTGCGGGAAAGCATACCGTTGAGTTTCGCTTAGAGCCGAAAGCATTTACGGTGGGTAACAAAATTGCTTATGCAGGTTCTGCTTTGCTGATTATTTTCTTGCTTGCAGTTGTAGGTATGAACGTGCGCGAAATGCAGCAGCAACAAGCTGCGAAAGCAAAACCTGCGGCTAAAGCGAAGAAGTAACAATCAAATATTTTTCGCTTGAAGCACATCCTCATTTTCACTTATTATTTTCCACCTGCGGGAGGCGTGGCGGTGCAGCGGTGGCTGAAGTTTACCAAGTACATGCCCGAAAACGGTTGGCTGCCGATAGTGGTTACGGTGAAGGACGGCAGCTATCCGTATATGGATGAATCATTAGAAAAAGAAATTGACCCGCGTGTGGAGGTTCACAAAACGGAAACATTCGAGCCGTTTGAAATTTACAATTTGTTGCGCGGTAAAAAAGGAAAGCAGTTGCCTACGGCAATGCTTGACAATGCTTCCAAAAAGTCATTCTTTCAAAAAGCGGCAGAGTTCGTTCGCGCGAATTTTTTTATTCCTGATGCGCGAAAAGGTTGGGTGAAATATGCGGTGAGTGAAGGCGCAAGAA
Source organism: uncultured Chitinophagaceae bacterium (assembly GCA_964605875.1). Lineage (GTDB taxonomy): Bacteria > Bacteroidota > Bacteroidia > Chitinophagales > LD1 > UBA7692. Next base: position 11,186 of record CAZSEG010000004.1, on the reverse strand, counting down.
TTATTCAGTCAAAAAAGATTGACGCGATAGTTACAACAGGTCCGCCACACAGCACACACCTGATTGGCATGATGCTGCAAAAGCAATTCGGCATTAAATGGATTGCCGATTTCCGCGACCCGTGGACGAGTATTTTCACCAATACATTTTTGCCAAGAACTAATTGGGCAAAGCAGCAGGACAAACATTTGGAAACAGAAGTTTTGAAGCGCGCTGATTGCGTAACGGTCATAGGACCTTCTATGCAAAAGGAATTTCAGGACAGGGCGAAACGCATTGAAGTGATATGGAATGGTTTTGATGCAGCAGATATTGCTGTTGCAACCGAGTTGGTGCGCAATCCTGTTTTTACGATTAGATATGTAGGCAATCTTTTTGCTTCGCAAACCGCGCCTGCATTCTGGAATGCAGTTGCAAAATTAAGGAAAGAAGAAAACGCAAAACTGAAAATAGAATTTACCGGAAGGGTGGACGAAAGCGTGCAACAACTGATTCGGCAATCGGGTGTGGAAGATGCAGTGAGCTACCATGATTTTGTGCCACACAACGAAGCGGTGCAACTGATGTGCAGTGCCGATGCTTTGTTGTTTGCAATTCCTGCCGTACCCGATAACGAGCGCATCATCACCGGAAAAATATTTGAATACTTAGCTGCCAAAAAACCAATTCTTGCATTTGGAGTTTTATCGGGCGATGCAGCAAAACTTTTGCACGAATGTGGCAGAGAACCAATGTGCGGCTTTGAAGACAACGCTGCTGCTTTCGCTCAATTGAAATTGCATTATCAAAATTTTATTCAGAAAACACCTGTTGAATACAACAATGCTTATCAAAAGTTTTCAAGAAAAAATCAGGCGAGGTTGTTTGTGAAATTGCTTTGAATTTTTCCAAAGTTTTGCGCCTGCGCGGTTTTTGTGAAAGTGATGAATGAATTGTATGAGTTTTGTCATTTTTTGCAAGTCGCGTTTGGTTAGGTTTTAATTTGAGTTCATCTTTGGTGACAAATAAATTATTACTATGAAAAAGTATTTTCCTCTGCTGCTGCTTTTTTGCTTTTCACACACTACTTTCACTCAAACAACTATTAACTGGCAACATTTGGGTCCTGATAATATGGGAGGATGGGTGCTTGCCATGTTGTTGGATAACAGAGACCCGCAACGCCAGACTTTATATGCTGCGCCATCGGGTGGCGGGCTTTGGAAAAGCGCTAATAAAGGCGATTCGTGGACTAAACTTCCTTGCTTAATTAGCCAAAACATATCAAGCATTACGCAAGCAAATGATGGCACAATATATCTTGCAACAGGATATGCAACTCAGTGTGGGCTCAACAACAATCAAATAACAGGATTCGGCTATTCAAAAATGCAAGGTATTTACCGCTTGGATATAAACGAGAACCCAATTTTAATACCATCCACTACAAACGATAGTTTTTTCAGATGCACAAATAAACTTGTGGTGAACCCAATAAACAGCCAGCAACTGTTTGCCGCTTCTTACTATGGATT
>CAZSEG010000004.1:0-9662 GCA_964605875.1 uncultured Chitinophagaceae bacterium | reverse complement strand
GGATTTTTGAAAAGTGATAATGCGGGGCAAAGTTGGGATACCATAGCGAAAGGAGATTTTTCTAACAGCAATATTAAATTCAGCAGTGATGGCGAAGTTGCTTATGCAGCAATAGGGAGAACAACAGGTAGTTATCGTATTTACAGGTATAGAAAAGTAACCGGAGATTGGCAGCGGTTAAATGCAACCGACAATCCGGGTTTTAATTTTGGTGGTTTTGGTAATACAGCAATTGCTTTTGCTCCGAATAATTCATCAATTGCATTGCTTCAATTATCAGCAGTAGGAACAAACTTTGGTAAACAGCTTGCGGTAATAAAAACCACAGATGCAGGGGTAACATGGGATACCGTTCAACGGTTGAATCCACCTTATCTTCCTTTTCCCGGATATGAAGGATGGCTGCACAATGCCATCGGTGCAGTAGGAAATAATGGCGATTCGGCTTACTTTGGAGGAACAAACTTTTACTCTTTTTCTGCACAAACAGGATTGCAAAAACTTCAAAAATTTGACTTTTCACCCTACCCGAATGTTTCAGTTATTTACCCTACCGATGTTATCGTAAATGAATTAAACCCCGAGGAAATGTACATCACCTCTACAGTAGGAATTTTTAGATGTGAAAAAGCAAAAAGCGGTTTCCCCAATCCATCTATTTATTCCATCAACAATAACTTGGGAGCAAGTTTTACAAGAGGTATTGCTGCTTCTTTATCAGGAAAAGAGTTTCTAACTTCTATTGAGGATGTAGGACTTGCAAAAGGTGACAATACGTCAAAAACTTTTTCAATTGAGGCTGGTGTATCCGGTAGTTCTTATGAAGGAATATCAGTAATTGATACAACAAGCCATTTTGCTGTAACCATTCTTGCCAAAAATTTTTACAAAAAGAGAACTCCACTTGGAAACTGGTATGATGTTTATGATGCAAACATCAGAAGTACACCTATGTCAGTTTGCGGCACTAATCAGGCAGGAGAGTTTTATAGTAAATTATACCTTGCTGAAACTGTTGAGGCGTTCAAGGGAAGAGATAGTGTTACATACATTGCTTCATCAAACAAAAGTAGTGGCGATACCATACACATTCGCAGCAAAACTGCAAACTATCCTTTTGTGGAAACGCTTGCTCAGTCATTATCACAAGGCTATGCACTAAAGTTTTGCGACAGAATAAAATCAAGGATTTTCTTATCTCTTGACTGCGGTTTTTTTATGGTTGATAATGCAGTTGCCCAAGACTCATTGTTAAGATGGCATAAGCTCTCCACACATAGCCGTATATTAGCTTTAGACTGGAGCAGGGATGTGGACACGGTTGTTTATCTTCTCTACAACCGGCTTTACAGAATCAAAGGAATTAACTCGCTGAATTTCGATTCGCTTTATGCAACAAAGGATACCATTTTTAAAACTTCGGAACAACTTGTTTTTCCTTTCACCGCATCACTGCAACGGCAAGTGCAATGTATTTCATTAGATAAAGAAAATGCCAGCCATTTTATTGTAGGTGTTTTGCAAAATCTTCCAACACCAAGCAACTATAACTTGTTTAAAACTGAAGACGGAGCACAAAACTGGGAATCATTTCAAATTGGTGATATAGGATTATCTGTTCAATCTTGTTTGATTGACATTCACAACAACAACCGATACATTGTTGGAACCGAAAAAGGTATATGGATTTCGGAAGACAGGGGATATAACTGGTATAAAGATAACAGTGATATTTGCAAAACATCAGTAACGGAGCTAAAGCAGTTGCCTGTTGAAAAACTTAACTGCACAGCTTTGTATGCAGCAACTTCTTCTGCGGGTGTGTGGCGTTCTTTTTCATTTACTCCACAAGGTTGCAATACATCAGTTGCTATTGATGAAATGGATAATAAGATGAACGGTAAAATGTTTTCTGTTTATCCCAATCCTGTAAATGATATTTTAAATGTTTACAGCAATGAAGCGATAAACACATCAGTTGCCATACACCTTTATGACTTATCGGGAAGTTTGATACCTGTATTGTTTGAGCGTGTATCTGAAAGCCATGTAAAGATGAATACAAGAAGTGTCGCGCAAGGAACCTATGTAATTGAAATTTCAACAGGCAACGCTCGCCAAAATCAATTGCTGACAATTGTGCGATAGTGAGTAGCGTTATTGTCGAATGATTATGTAATTAAAAACAAAAGCAGGTTTACCAAAGGCATACAAATACAACCTAAAGCCCAGTTTAAATTATCATTATTGTAGCTGCTCCAGCCGACAAAAATTCCAGTAAGCACAATTGCCGGAAAGCTGATGATGGCAATAAAATTTGTCCATTCGCTGATGGTTCCGCCAATTTCTCCTTTCATCAAAAAAGGACTGTTGAGTGCCATAAAAGAAGCAGGCAACAAAAGCAAAGTGTAGCCGATGCTGCCAAAAAGAAGGATGTAGAAAACAGTATCCTTTTTCAGATTCATGTGGCGAAGGTAGAAAACGCTGTCGCTTTATGAGTTTGAATTAGTAGAATTTGAAAATCTTGATTTGCTGTAAAAAAATATTGTAATATAATTTGGTATTACATCTTTTAAAAGCCTTGTGTATCTACAACTCAATATTATTTTTTACCAATCCAATCCTTCGCTTTAAACTTTCCTTTACTAACGCTCCAACCATCAAAACAAACTCTGTTTTATCGTCTGTTCTTGAATTTTCCAAAGCATTATAGTATTTCATTCTGCTTTCTGTATCTCCTTTGATATTTGCAATAGGAAAACCATTTTGAAGTAAAATTAAATTCATTACAAGCCGCGAAGTTCTGCCATTGCCATCTATGAAAGGATGAATGGTTACTAATCGTTCGTGCATTTCGGCACTTAATACAACCGGATGCAGACTATTTTTATTTTCCTCATAAAACAAAAAGTAATCCTCCATCAATTTTTGAACTAAATAGGGTTGTGGTGGTGTGTGAGTACTACCGCTTATTAGAACTGGAACTTTTCTATAAATCCCTGCATTTTCTTTGTCAATACTTTTTAAAATGATTGAATGAATTTGCAATAAATTCCTTTCGTTTAGAGGCTCTTTATTTTTCACCAAACCTGAAATAAAATCTATTGCCTCTTTATGATTTATAGCCTCTAAATGTTCTTTTAATGGCTTTCCGCTTATGGTTAAACCTTTTTCAATGACTAACTGGGTTTCTTGCAGGGTAAGCGTATTCCCTTCAATTCGGTTGCTTTCATAGGTGTATTCAATAGCCAATGCTTCTTGAATTTTTGTATTATCCAAGTTTCGGTATTGGTCAAATTCCGCTTTTAAAACCTCAATTTCTTGTAAGAGTTCATTCAATGCCATAACTCAATTTTAATCTTTTTTGGAAATGTAACTACACTTCTTGTTTATCCTTAACTGTGCATCTTCACTTTCCAATACAAAATCTGCTGAAAATACTTCCCAAAACCTCTTCATTACTCACTTCTCCTGTGATGCTTCCGAGATGTTCCAGTGCATCGCGCAGGTCGAAGGCAACTAACTCACCGCTTATTTTATTTGTCAATCCGGCTTGCGCTTTTGCTAATGCTTCGTTAGCTTTTACCAAGGCTTCATAATGACGAATGTTCGTTACGAGTTGCGAGTTGCGAGTTGCGAGTTGCGAGTTGAAGGTTGCAAGTTTATACAGGTTTTCTTTCAGCAATTCGATATTGAATTTTTGCGCAGCAGAGATGAATTGAATGTTTGAAATGTAGGTGAAAGGCGCGGTTGTTTTCCATGTAGTTTTATCAATTTTATTAGCAACGGGCATTACAATTACATCACCAACATTCAATGATTTTATGTCAGACAAAAGTTCTTCAACAGATGTTGAAGCCACATCAAAAAGATACAGCACAACACTTGCATTGCGCGCTTTTGCCAATGCTCTTTCCACACCAATGCTTTCAATGGTATCTGTTGTTTCGCGAATGCCTGCTGTATCAATAAACCGAAACGAAAAGCCTTTGTAGTGCATCACATCTTCAATAGAATCGCGGGTAGTGCCTGCAATTTCACTCACAATGGCACGCTCTTCATTTAATAACACATTCAGCAAAGTTGATTTTCCGGCATTGGGTTTACCGATAATGGCAACCGGGATTCCTTCCTTAATAGCATTGCCTGTTTTGAAAGAATCAATGAGTGATGCGTGATGAGTGATGAGTGATGAGATAAAATCAATTAGCTGCTCGCGCTTGGCAAACTCGACATCTTCCTCACCAAAATCTAACTCCAATTCTATGAGCGCGGCATAATCAATCAGTTGCTGACGCAGTTGCTGTAAATCTTTAGCATAGCCTCCGCGCATTTGTTGCAAAGCGACTTTGTGTTGCATTTCGTTTTCGCTGGCAATAATATCTGCGACTGCTTCAGCTTGCGCCAAATTTATTCTGCCATTCATAAAAGCGCGTTGGCTGAACTCGCCCGGCTTTGCAAGTCTTGCGCCATGCTTTAGTAAAAGATGAAGTATTTGTTCTAAAATAAATGGTGAACCGTGGCACGAAATTTCTGCAACATCTTCGGTAGTAAAACTCTTTGGTGCGCGAAAAATACTCACCATCACTTCGTCTAAAATTTTTTCGCCATCAACTATGTAACCGTAATGAATGGTATGGCTTTGCTGCTCGTTCAGATTTTTGCCTTTGAAAATTTTGTTGCATAAAGCAATGGCATCTTCGCCCGACAAACGGATAATGCCGATGGCGCCAACGCCCTGCGGAGTGGCAATAGCTGCTATGGTTTCATTATTTATCATAACTCGCCTGCCTGTTGAAGTGATTGGTTGTAGATGGTTGAAGAAATGCGAAAGTTTATACCGATAAGTTCATCCAGCAACGGCTTTAATTTTTGAATATGTTGTTGCCTTTTTGATTCCAGCAACACGCCAATAATTCCGGTTACTTGCAGCCCATGTTCCATTGCAACAATTCTTCCTTTCCATTCATCAATCAGCAAAAGATTAGCGTTTAATTCTTTTGCTAAAACTATTGCATTTGATTCGCCCCTATCAAGAATTTTTTCTAATTGCTGAACAAAGGATTTATCCGAAACTTTCTTCACTTCTATCCATGAATATTCTTCCGAATCGAATAATATTTTTTGGCTTTCAATGGCAATTAGTTCATTGTAAACTTCAAATGGTATTACCACATTAGAAAACAATCTTTGCAAAAGAAAAAGATGCCGAATTTGATGAAGGTTGGTAATAGCCGAAGTGTCTGAAACTACAATCATTTTGGGAAAAGTTTTTGCATAGTTGCTATATCTTGTGTCAGCATTTCTTCGTTGTAATATGAAATCTCACGCTTGTTCATTTCCTTTTGAAATTCAAGCACATTCAAGCCGCAAAATTCACGCGCTTTGCCCAAGCCGAACACATTTTTTTCAAATAACATAAAAGCTATTTCAACAAGCAATTCTTTTTCGCTCAAACCCGAAGCCGCCAAAACCTTGTCATCTATTATTATTGCCATGAGTAAAAACTTTACAGGCAAAAATACTGCATTATTCAACTATTTCAATTTGATGCTTCATAATACAATCCGTGTCTGAGTATTTACAAGTAGTGAACGCCTTCTGTTAAACAACAATTTCATAACATTTCATTAACTCCTGCGCAAAGGCAGGCAAGCACCTTTGCCCGCAAATTAAACAACGTTATGAAAAAACTTACACTAAACATTTTACTCGGTCTTGCGCTTGCAACATCAGCAGCGGCAGCGGTTGTTCCGGTAACAGCCAACATTACAAGCAACACTACATGGACAAAAAACAACTCTTACCTTTTGATTGGTGAGATATTGGTAAAGGGCGCAACCTTAACAATAGAACCCGGCACTATTATCAAAGCCGACAAAAATACAATCAGCCGTTTGGTAATTACTACCACCGGAAAAATTTATGCAAAAGGCACTGCACAAGAGCCTATTATTTTCACATCAAATCAAGCTGCGGGAAATCGCAAACGTGGTGATTGGGGCGGCATTTCAATTGCAGGAAACGCACCGTTGAACACCGTTGACGCAAACAAAAATCCGATTCAAAAAGTATTTGAATGCGGTACCGCTCCGGATTATGCTTACGGTGGAAATAATTCTGATGATAGCTCAGGTGTGTTGAGTTACGTGCGTATTGAGTATGCAGGTTACTCTTGCGGTACGAATACTGAATTGAACTCACTTTCTTTAGGCGGTGTCGGTCGCAAAACTCAAATTGATCACATCATGATTACCGATGCTTTAGATGATGCCTATGAGTTGTGGGGTGGTAATGTAAATCTCAGCCACATTGTTGCATACAATACTCGCGATGACGATTTTGATACAGACAACGGATGGAGCGGAAAAGCTCAGTTTGGTTTGATTGTGCGTGTAGATTCAGTTTCTGATGAAGGTGATGTAGGCAACGGTTTTGAATCAGATAATGATGACCAGTCTTCTTACAACCAACCATATACAAGCGGTACAATTTCAAACTTCACAGTTGTGGGTTTTGCAAAAACAAAAGCATCAACTATTGCAGGCACAGCAGGCTGGGGCGCGCGTATTCGCAGAAACAGCGCACAAAGTATTTTCAACTCAATTTTTATTGGTTGGAAAGAAGGTGTGCGTTTTGAGGGTGCAGGAACTCAGGGTAAATTCAACGGAGATACCATTGAATTTAAAAACAACATCGTAGAAGGATCAAAAGATAAAAACTTTAATGGTTCATTCGATTCGTTGGTGTTGGTGAATGCCACTTACAACAACAGAACTTCAGATGGTGATGCTAACGTTTTTACCAAACTTGCGGCTCCTTTCAGTTTCCCCAATTTTGATTTTCAACCTACACAAACTTCACCTGCATTAACAGGAGCCTCTTTTGCTTCTTCAAAGTTATCGGGATTGACTACAACAACTTATGTAGGTGCTTTTGATGGAACCAACAATTGGTTAGCCGGTTGGACAAACTTCTATCCTCAATTTGAAAATTACACAACAGGTTTAGTGGATGCAAAAGCATACCTGAACAGCGTTTCTGTTTATCCGAATCCTGCAAATTCTAACCTGAACATTGCTGTTTCTTCAAAAGAAGATTTAGATGTAACGGTTGAAATTTTAGACATGAACGGTCGCGTGGTGATTGCCCGCAACGACCAATTAACTACAGGCGAAAACATTGCAACTTTTGATGTAAGCAATTTTGCAAATGGTTTGTATTTCGTGCGTGTAGCCGGTGCCGACTTCGCTGTGAGCCACAAAATCAGCATCAACAGATAAAACAATGTTGATAATAATGAATAAAGGCTGTTCCGAAAGGGCAGCCTTTTTTGTTTGCCATTCATCGCCAATAACATTGCATTTCTTTTAGCTTCGCGGCTCAATATTTTTTACATGAACATTTTATTGCTTGGCTCGGGTGGGCGCGAACACGCTTTTGCATGGAAGATTGCACAAAGCCCCTTGTGCGAAAAGTTATTTATAGCACCGGGCAATCCCGGCACTGCCTTGCACGGCACCAATGTTGCTTTAGGCATAAACGATTTTGAAGCGCAGGAAAAATTTTGTCTGGAAAATAACATTGCGCTCATTCTTGCAGGTCCCGAAGAGCCTTTGGTGAATGGCGTGTATGATTATTTCGCCAATAAATATCCCGATGGAAAAATTTCGGTAATTGGTCCATCGGCAACGGGCGCACAATTAGAAGGCAGCAAGGCTTTTGCCAAAGAGTTCATGATGCGCCACAATATTCCAACGGCTGCTTACAAAGAGTTTAACGCTTCGAATTTAGAAGAAGGTTTTGCGTACATTGATGCGCAGCAACCACCTGTTGTTTTAAAAGCCGATGGCTTGGCTGCTGGCAAGGGCGTGGTGATTTGCAGCGACAAAGAAGAAGCAAAAGCCGAGTTGAAAGATATGATTGCCAATGCGCGGTTTGGCAAAGCAAGCGCACGTGTAGTCATTGAGCAATTTTTGAAAGGCATTGAGTTTTCTGTGTTTGTTTTGACCGATGGCGTGAACTATAAAATTCTTCCCGAAGCGAAAGACTACAAGCGCATTGGCGAGGGCGACACAGGCTTAAACACAGGCGGCATGGGCGCAATTTCGCCTGTGCCATTTGTAAATGATGCCTTGATGAAAAAAGTAACTGAACAAGTAATTATTCCAACTGTGCAGGGCTTGCAAAAAGAGAATATCATCTACAAAGGCTTTATCTACATTGGTTTGATTTTAGTAGAAGGCGAAGTGTTTGTGATTGAATACAATTGCCGCATGGGCGACCCCGAAACTGAAGTGGTGATGCCGCGCCTTAAAAATGATTTGGTGGATTTATTAGTTGCTGTGAAAGATGAAAAGCTGAACGAAAAGCAAATAGTTTTTGACGAAAGAGCCGCAGCCACAGTGGTGTTGGCATCGGGCGGTTACCCGGGCGATTTTGAAAAAGGCAAAACTATTTCGGGTTTGAATGAGGTTGAAAATTCAATTCCTTTTCATGCCGGAACAAAACAAACAGACGAAACAATTCAAACAAATGGCGGCAGGGTTTTGGTTGTAACTTCTTACGGCAGCGACATTAAAGAGGCGGTGAAAACTTCTATCGCTTCCATTGAAAAAATCAACTTTGAAGGAAAATATTTCAGAAAAGATATTGGCTGGGAATTTTAAACAGCTTCTCAAACTCTACACCACTTTATTTGCGCAACAACTCGCAGCCACCGCATCGGGCTTGGCTTTGAAGGTGAAACCCATCGAAAGAATGTAGCCCATTGCTTCGCTCAATGCAATATTGCTGTTGAAGCGCGGATTCGTATTGATGTCAGCATGAACTTCCAGTTCTGTTTTGTATTGGTCAAAAAGCGGACACAACTTATAGGCAATATCAATGGAGCGCGAAACTTCAATCAACAGACGTTCTTTAAGCGACATTTTTTGTGTGCTTTTTTCGTTTTGGATATACATATAGCCACCGCGACCTTTGCGGATAATCACAATCACGGTAGCAAATTCTGTTTCCAATCCGCGCACCTGACTATCGGTGCCGATGCACACTTTAATCGGATTGCCTAATTCTCTTTCCTTCACCAAAGATACTTCCACTGCATCCCAAATTTTTTCAATTCGAGTGCCATCCAACCGCCTCCATTGTTTGTTTGCAAGTGTTTCCATTTTGATTAAAATTTAATTTTCTAAAGGTACTCGTAATACTTTACCAAGACTGTTATTACAAGATTTCTTTTCAACAAAGACGCTGTTTCGGGCAAATGTGTTGCGATGCAATGTTTTGTGTGTTTTCCCGATAAACAATAAGCCCGATAAATCAGCGTTTTGCTAACCTTGCATCAATAAATTATTTGTGAAGCAATTTTTTCGTTTACTCTCTTATGTAGGCAGGTACAAATACCACGCATTTTTTAATGTGCTGTTCAACTTGTTGAGCGTACTTTTTTCGTTGGTAAGTATTGTGATGCTGATTCCGTTTTTGCAATTGCTTTTCGGCAAAACACCATTGGTGCTGGAAGCTCCAAAGTTTGCGCTGAACCACTCTTTTTTCATTGCATATTTTGAATTTCATTTAAGCACAATCATCCGCGAGCAGGGCGCTACTTCGGGTTTGATGTTTATCTGCATAGCGGTTGCAATTATTTTTTTTCTGAAAAA
>CAZSEG010000003.1:34936-53367 GCA_964605875.1 uncultured Chitinophagaceae bacterium | reverse complement strand
ACTCTCAACCTGACAACATGGGAAGAGGCTGTAACCCTGAGCGTAGTCGAAGGGTAAAATCTCCTCATCTTCAAATTTTCAAATCACATTTATTCTTTCAAAAACCTGCCATGCACCGCGCCTGCTTTTGTATTTATTTTCAAAAAGTAAACACCCTTAGCTAACTGCGAAACATCGGTTGAAGCAACGTTTGTTTGTTCGTTATTGTGCAACACGGTTTTTCCTTCAACGGAAATAATCTCCCAACCTTCCATCACTCCGTTTTGCAGCGAAAAGCGAATGCTGTTATTAGCCGGATTCGGATATAACAGAATACTGTTTTGCTCAAACGCAATATCACGGATGCCTGTTGGCGTAAAGGCAACAAACGCGCTGTCGTAGCCTTCGTTAATGTCTATAATATTACCTGCGCTGTCCACAGCGCGCACATCGCTGATGTAGGTATTCAGTTGATAGTAGCTCAAATCTTTTCCGTTGATGTTGCCTGTGGTGATTTTAAGGATAGCCGTTGCAATCTCTCCGCTGCCGCTGCGCGTAGCTTTGTCAATGCGCGTGATGCCCACCGCAATTTTACCGCCCTGCACAAACTTCTTATTGATAGAAATATGGTCGCTTGCATTGTTGCACAACCACGAGTTATTATTCACCACAAAACCCACCTGCAAGGTATCCACCACATTTGCATCATAGTTAAAAGTAAAGGCAATACCATACACATTATTGGCAGGCTGTGCGCTGCTGCCAAGCGATAAATTTGCCACAACAGTTTCTCCATCGGCAAGCGTATCGGTATTTAGAATAATTGCCAGTTCAGGTGTGTTGGCGCGATGGGGTCTTACCAACCCGTTGCGCGGATGCGTGAGGTTATAGTTTTGAATGATGGCAAGCGTATCATTGGCGTTGATAATGCCATTGCCATCACAGTCAATGTGTTTGTAGTTGAGCGTGTCGTTTAGGGAATCATTCCAGTTTAGGGAAGGATGACCAAACCAATTTATGTCTGTTTGAAATCGAGCTAGTCCCGTTGCTCCGTATGTAAGCCCGATGGGGAGTAAATCATTGTTATTTACAACACCGTCATAGTCTGCATCACCGGGCCAAACACAGTAATTAGTACAGTCATAGCAAATCGTATCAGAAAATTCTTTGCAACCCTTGGAGTCTTCTACTAATACAGAATAACAGTCTGGGTTGTAAACATAAATAGATGGAGAGCCTGAAAAAACGCTCCATAAATAATTGTAAGGCAACGTTCCTCCACTCACAATAACCGAAAGTGAATCTGGTAAAATACCTCCCGTTGCAGAAGTTAATTGAGCGGTGAGTTGGGGCGGTTCGGTGATTTCTACGGTATCAATGACAAAACAACCATTTGCATCAGCAGTAGTAACAATATAGCTTCCTGAAACTAAATTATTGATACAAATACCTGTCGCTTGATTACTCCAAAGGTAATTGTATGGTGTTGTCCCTCCCGAAACATTCACACAAGCTACCCCACCAGCACCGCCAAAGCAGCTTACGTTAGTGGTGATGAAGGAATCAATTTTAAGTGTTGACGATTGCTGACCTACTGTAAAAACTGTTGAATCTTTGCATCCGTTTGAACCAGTAACTCTGAATAAGAGTTGTTCTCCTGCACATAAAAGTTCACATCCTACTGCTGCACAACGAATATCATTCGGGAGGTGAATGTATTGATACATATATGGTGGCGAGCCGCCTGATACTAAAGCTGTCGCTTCTCCATTGCACTGTCCACAAATAGCATTTTGAATAATAATTGAGTCAATCACAGGTTTTGACCTAACAGTAACAACAACCGAATCTGTTGCTGTAGCTCCCAAGTCATCCATAACCGTAACACTATAAACAGTAGTTGAAGTTGGAGTTACAACAGGATTACCTCCAAATACTCCATTCGGAGACCATGAATATGTATATGGCGCTGAGCCTCCGCTTGGCAAACAAACAATCTGCACCGATTGACCACTGCAAACAGTTGTATCTGAACTAACAGATACTGACAGAGTTTGGCTTTTTGCAAATACTGTATTCAGTAACAAAACTACCGCAAACAAAAATTTCGTTTTCATAACTGTATGGTTTAAATGAAGCAAATATTTTTCTGATAATTATTTACGCTGCAAAAGAGTGGCTTATGTTGCATCTGTGCAAGAACATTTTAAGTGTTAAATACAGATAGTTTTGTTTACATAATTATGGATAAAACTATATTTACAATATAATAATTGAACTTTATTATTACAAAATAAGTATCAAATACAAATAGTTTATTTTCCACACTTTCCAAGTTTTTGAAACTTGGAAAGTGTTTAAGCACAAAAACACACTTCCATGACCAACACCAAACTCTTCGATTATCTGCAAAGCATGAGTTCTTATGAGCTTAACCGCTTTCAGAAATTTGTGCAGTCGCCTTACTTTAATGAAGACGATTCCATCACTCAATTAGTAACTGCGCTGCTTCCTTTGCTTAAATCGCAAACCATCCACCAAGAAGCCACCGAAAAAACTATCTGGAAAAAAGTGTTTGGCGGCAAGCGTTTTGCCCGGCAAACATTCAACCGGCTGCTTTCTGACACGGTGAAAAAAGCCGAGCAGTTTCTCACAGCCGATGCTTTCAACCGTCATCCTTTTTCATCAAAAATTGCGTTGCTTGAAATCATGAACAAAAGGCGGTTGGATAAACACTTCCCCGAATTGTTCCGTTTTACGCAACAAAAACTTTTGCAGGCGCAAACAAAAGATTCCGATTATTTCCACAACGAATTTCAACTGCATCAGCTTCAGAATAATTTTATCGAAAATAAAAATCAGCGCACTTCCCAAAAAAACCTGCAACAGGTTTTTAAATCGCTGGATGTTTTCTACTTCATCCAGAAATTAAAATTCTTTGCTGCGGCTGCGCACTATGGCAGCTTCCTGAACGAACAAAACGAAACAACGCTGATTCGTGAAATTATTGAAGAAACCGCCAAGCCCGAATATGGCGCAGTTGCTCATCTTCAAGCCTATCGCACGATTGCGCTCACTTTTTCGGAACCCGAAAACGCTAATCATTTCCATCGTCTTACAGATATTGTAAAGCAGGGAAAAGAAGATTTTGCGTTTGAAGAATTGCAGTCGTTCCTTGCGTTTGCCGTCAATTATTGCATCCGCAAAATCAATCTTGGCGATTCAAAATATTTGCGCGAATTGTTTGTGCTGTACTGCCATGCTTTGCAGCAAAATTTACTGATGAACGAAAAGCGGGAACTGTCGCAATGGGAGTATAAAAATATTGTTACCACCGCGCTGCGCATCAAGGAATTTAAGTGGACGGAAAAATTCCTGACCGGATACAAAAACCGTTTATCGGCTTCCGAACGCGACAACGCTTACACTTTTAATCTTGCGCGGTTTTACTTCGCCACAAAAAATTACGGCAAGGTTTTATCGCTTTTACAACAGGTAGAGTACAACGACATTTTTTACCAGTTGGATTCAAAAACAACGCTGCTGAAAACCTACTACGAAATGGGCGAAGCCCTGCCCATACATTCATTCAAAGACAGTTTCCGTGTGCTGCTCAGGCGCAAAAAACTTATCTCCGAACAGCAAAAGCAAAACTATATGAACCTGCTGAAATTCACGATTCGATTGCATAAAGCTGATGTGCGCAACAGAAAAGAAATGTTACAATTGAAAAAGGAAATTGAAGCAGAAAGTAACATTGCAGATAAAAGTTGGTTGCTTGAAAAAACAGGTGAACTGATATGATATACTTCTTCGGAAGTTTTTTGACGTTTTTTTAATAAAATACTATTTAGATGAGTTTCAACAAAAGCCATTTGTGAGCTTTCAACAAATTTGTCATTCAACATAACCGCAAGTATTGCTATTACCCATTTTTTTTCAAAACCTTTCTTTGAAACTTCTACATTCGCGCTGTGCGATTTTGAACTAAGAATATTTAACCATGCCAAAAGTTACGATAGACGGTGTTACCGTTGAAGTTGAAGCGGGAACAACCATACTGAATGCCGCCCGCAAAATCGGAGGCGACCTTGTGCCGCCTGCCATGTGCTATTACAGCAAATTGAAGGGCAGCGGTGGCAAATGCCGCGTTTGCCTTGTTGAAATTTCAAAAGGCAGCGAAGCCAACCCGAACCCCATGCCTAAGTTGCAGGCAAGCTGCTGCACGCCCGTTGCCGATGGCATGGAAGTGAAAAACATGACCAGCGCAAAAGTGCAGGATATGCGCAAAGGCGTGGTAGAATTTTTGCTTATCAACCATCCGCTCGATTGCCCGATTTGCGACCAGGCGGGCGAATGTGATTTGCAGAATCTCGGCTACAATTATGGTGCGCAAGGCACGCGCTATCAAGAGGGCAGAAGAACTTTCGACAAGATTGATATTGGCGATAAGATTCAGTTGCACATGACGCGCTGCATTCTTTGTTATCGCTGCACTTACGTTGCCGACCAGCTTACCGACAACCGCGTTCACGGCATCATCGGCAGAGGCGATGCGGCTGAAATTTCAACCTATATTCAAAATGCCGTTACCAACGAAATGAGCGGCAACATGATTGATGTTTGTCCCGTTGGCGCGCTCACCGATAAAACTTTTCGCTTCAAAAGCCGCGTGTGGTTTTTAAAGCCTTATGACGCGCACCGCGATTGCGATAAGTGTTCGGGAAAAGTTACCGCGTGGATGTTTGGCAAAGAAATTTACCGCATCACTGCGCGCAAAGATGAATTTCACGAAGTGGAAAATGATGAAAACGGCAACCCTGCGTGGATTTGCAACACCTGTCGTTTTGAAAAGAAAAACCTCAGCGACTGGAAAGTGGAACGCGCCCGCAAAATGGAAAACTGGAGTGTTATCAATCAAAGCAATTACACCCGCGAAATGGAACAGGTGGAAATTGATGGCGACCCAAGACTTTTAGTCGGCAGAAAAGAAGACCGCAAAGCAATTAGCATGACGGGAAGCTATACAGAGGAGCAGGTGTTGAGTGATGGGAAGTGAGAAATAGAAAATAGAGGTCAGAAATCAGAGGTCAGAGAATAGATGTAAGAAATAAGAGAGCAGATTAGGTGAGAAAACATAACTTTAAGAATTTAGAAGTTTGGAAAAAATCAAGAGCGTTTGTTGCAGATATTTATGTTGTGTCGGCAGCATTTCCAAATGATGAAAAGTTCGGATTGGTTTCTCAAATCAGGAGAGCGGCAGTTTCGGTTTCACTGAATATTTCCGAAGGTTCGGGCAGGGGAACAAACAAAGATTTCATAAGATTTTTAGACATTGCTTACGGTTCTGCATTAGAAGTTGAAAATCTGATTTATTTATGTTTTGATTTGCAACTGCTTTCAGAAGAAAAGAGCGATAAATTAATTGAAAAAGTAAACGAAATTCAGAGAATGATAAACGGACTTCAGGATAAGCTAAATGAATAGATGTTGGAAATCAGAGAACAGAAATCAGACGTTTAAACCTGTTCTCTAACCTCTGCTCTCCATTTTCTGATTTCTGATTTCTATTCTCTGATTTCTATTCAAAAAAACATGGAAACATCATTTTTAATAGAAAAAGGCGCAATCATTTTAGTAATATGGGGAATCACCATGCTTATAGCATTGTATTCCACTTTTGCCGAGCGCGTATTTGCAGGATATTTTCAGGACAGGATGGGACCCAACCGCGCGGGTCCATTGGGCTTGCTGCAACCTTTGGCTGACGGAGTAAAAATGTTCACCAAAGAAGATTTCATTCCGAATACACCGAACAAAGCCTTGTTCATTTTCGGTCCCGCAATGTTTATGACCACCGCGCTGATGACCAGTTCGGTGATTCCTTGGGGAAACAAATTGAATGTATTCGGCTATGATGTAAATCTGTACATCGCAGATATTAATGTTGCGCTGTTATTCGTGTTTGGCGTAGTTTCTATCGGTGTTTACGGCATCATGATTGGCGGTTGGGCTTCTAACAATAAGTTTGCTTTGCTGGGTGCTGTGCGCGCTTCTTCGCAAATGATTTCTTACGAAGTAGCAATGGGTTTATCCGTAATTGCTTTGCTGATGTTCACAAACACTTTGAGTTTGCGCGAATTGGTTACTAAGCAAGGAGGAGAACTTTTCGGCATCAGCGGCATGAGTTGGAATATCTTCTATCAACCACTTGGCTTTCTAATTTTTCTTGTTTGTGCCTTTGCAGAAACCAACCGCACACCTTTCGATTTGCCCGAGTGCGAAGCCGAATTGGTTGGTGGTTACCACACAGAATATTCATCCATGAAACTCGGTTTTTTCCTTTTTGCCGAGTACATCAATATGTTTATTTCGAGCGCCTTGCTGGCTACGCTTTACTTTGGTGGCTACAACTACCCGGGTATGGGCTGGGTAAGCGATGCTTTGGGCGGTAACACAGCCACCATTATTGGTGTAGTAGTTTTGTTTGCCAAGATTTTGTTCTTCATCTTTTTCTATATGTGGGTTCGCTGGACATTGCCGCGCTTCCGCTACGACCAATTGATGAACTTAGGTTGGAAAGTATTGATACCATTAGCGATTGCAAATATTCTGATTACCGGAACAGTAATTTTGGCATTGAACCGTTAATCGCATTTTGTTCAATTTATTAAGGGATAAAAAAATAATATTGCAATCGCTTTTGAAGCGTATTTAAAATGGCAACCTCTATAAAAGATATTTCACTTAGTGGCAGAAAGAAAGATGTTTCCAACAAGGAAATGACTTTCACCGAGCGTATCTATCTCCCCGGAATTTTGAAGGGAATGGGCATTACGCTCAAGCACTTTTTCCGCCCGAAAGCTACTATTCAGTATCCCGAGCAGAAGCGTGAATTTTCGCCTGTGTATCGCGGTCGTCATATTTTGATGCGTGATGAAAACGGAGCAGAACGCTGCACAGCCTGTGGTTTGTGTGCGTTGAGTTGTCCTGCGGAGGCAATTACTATGACTTCTGCCGAGCGCAAACCGGGTGAAGAAAAATTATACCGTGAAGAAAAATATGCAAGCACCTACGAGATAAATTTTCTGCGTTGCATTTTCTGCGGATTGTGCGAAGAAGCCTGCCCGAAAGAGGCGATTTTTTTAACCCAGGACATCGCTCCCGCAGATTATTTGCGCGAAGGATTTATTTATGGAAAAGATAAGTTGGTGATGCCGTTGGAGGATTTGAAAGTTTGATAATTTGAAGATTTGAAAATGAAAAAAGAAAAAAGTGATTTGGAAAATCTCACTTCTAAAATCTAAAATCTAAAATGACCTTTTACATATTTCTATTTCTTGCGGCAATAGCGGTTTTCTGCGGTTTGATGACCGTAACATCGCGCAATCCCGTTCACTCGGTAATTTACCTTATCGCTTGCTTTTTTGCCATTGCGGGGCATTATCTTTTATTGAACGCACAATTTTTGGCGGTGGTGCATATCATTGTTTATGCAGGCGCAATCATGGTGCTGTTTTTGTTTACTTTAATGATGATGAACCTGAACGAAGAAAGCGAAGCACACAAGCCCGCACTCGCAAGAATTGCTGCGGTTATCTCCAGTGGTTTATTACTTTTTGTGCTGATAGCTGCGCTGAAAAAAACCGAAGCCTTCGTGCCTCCAATTCATATTGACGGCTCTATCGGTTTGGTAAAAAACTTAGGCAATGTATTGTTGAATGAATATTTACTGCCATTCGAGTTTGCAAGTATTCTGTTGTTGAGCGCCATGATTGGTGCAGTATTGATTGCAAAAAAAGACGCATCACCAAAACCTGAATTAAGATGAGTTTGATGTTGAATATCTTTCATGCCGTGCCTTTGCACAATTATCTTTTCCTGAGCGCGGTGCTGTTCAGTATTGGAGTGTTTGGCGTGCTGCTGCGCAGAAATGCCATTATCATTTTTATGAGCATTGAATTGATGTTGAATGCTGTGAACTTATTGTTGGTGGCTTTTTCAACCTACCACAACGATACAAGCGGACAGGTTTTTGTGTTTTTCATTATGGCAGTAGCTGCGGCAGAAGTGGCGGTTGGCTTGGCGATTCTGGTAACTATTTACAGAAATCTGCACAGCGTAGATATTGATGAACTGAAACAGTTGAGATATTAGAGAGGTATGAAGATTTTGTAAAAATCTATCCGCATCTCCACTATTCTTGCACTACATTTCATCATGCAACACATCGCCATTTTCGCTTCCGGTTCGGGAACAAACGCAAGGAAGATTATTGAATATTTCATTAGCTCTAAAAGGATTAAAGTTGCGTTGATAGTAAGCAACAAAGCCGATGCAGGCGTGTTGCAAATTGCAAGAGAATTTGGATTGCCTGCTGTTGTAATCAATAAGCATCAATTGGCAGATGAAAATTACATAACTACTTTGCTTGAAAACCATAAAATTGATTACATCATTCTTGCCGGATTTCTCTTGTTGATTCCTGTTTTTCTGATTCAAAAATTTCCAAGAAGAATTGTAAATATTCATCCCGCGCTATTGCCAAAATATGGTGGTAAAGGAATGTATGGAAAGTATGTACATGAAGCGGTTTTTAAAAACAAAGAACATGAAAGCGGTATCACCATTCACTTTGCCAGCGAGCATTACGATGAAGGCGATATTATTTTTCAAAAATCAGTTGCATTAAGCGAAAGCGATACACCGGAAATAATTGCACAAAAAGTGCAGCAATTAGAGCATCAGTTTTTTCCGAAAGTTATTGAGGAGTTGATGAAGTTATGAGTTGTGGTGAAATGCTCTGCGGCTTTGCGCCTTAGCACGAAATATAAGTTTACGTCAGTGCTCCCTCTTTGAAAAGTTTACATTCCTCGCTACTTGCAACTCGTAACTCGCAACACAATTTTCCTTCACTTCAGGGCATAAAAAAACCGGAACCCATTGCTGGAATTCCGGCTCCGACTATGACACACAAGTCTTTAATCAGCTTTATCGTGTAAGAACGTATTGTCGTTTTTAATTTCCGGTCTTGAATACTCTGTTCCTGATTCTGTAACCGAATAACGGGACAAAGATAAATTGTTTTCTGAAACGTGATTGTTAATAATTGTTTTTCCTGCTCTTTCATAAGCCGGAGTATTTTCCAACTCCGCCAAATTCTTTTTCATGCTGTTCCGGCTCAATTGTTGAAGCATCTGTTTACGATAATCCAACGCTTGTGAAGCCTCATCAGCTGTTTCAACAACAGGCTCTTCATAACTACGTTTAAAAACAATGAACGGCTCACTCTCTTGATTTTTTTCTTCAATTTCTTGAGAGATATACTCTTCTAACGGTTGCTCTTCCAAAATGTTTTGTTCCGTTTCAACATTTAACATTTCTTGCTCAACAACATTTTCATTTGTCTCGTTTATCAAAGAACTTTCTAACCCTAATTCAAACTCAATTGTGTTTTCTGAAACATCATCTGCGCTGAATCCTGAGAACAAATCAAATTCATTTTCCTCATTATTTGCAAGCGAACTCAAAATAAAATCATCATCCGTAGGGTTTATTAACGAAACGTCTTCAATATTTGTAACAACCTCCACTACATTTGAGTTTTCTTCCACTGTTTCAGTAGTAGTTTCAAGCATTTCTTCCGCAATTACAGGCTCTGTTTCTTCTAAAGAATAAACCACTTTTCCGCTGTTGTTTTCTGCAATATTTTCAACGGTTTTTTCCGTTGTTACAACTTTTTCGGGTTGCTTATCCAAGTCATAAACTTTCACTTTTTGCACAGGCGCATATTGTGTTTCCAAACGCGCTTCAAAGCCTGTGGCAATCACAGTTACCATCAGTTTATTTTCCAAACTCATATCGCGGCTTGAACCGAAAATGATGTCTGTTTCGTTGGCTGCGCTTTGGATGTAGTCATTGATTTCTTCAAACTCATCCATCGTAACTTCTGCCGCGCCCGAAGAAATATTCACCAATACATTTTTAGCGCCACGAATTTGATTATCGTTTAATAACGGTGAGTTCAAAGCAGCTTCAACAGCAAGTTTGGCGCGTAATTCGCCTTCGGCATAAGCGCAACCCATAATTGCCGCTCCACCGCTTTGCATCACGGTTTTCACATCCGCAAAATCCACGTTGATGAAGCCCGGAGTTGTAATAATTTCAGAAATAGATTTTGCAGCAGTTGTCAAGATATTATTTGCATGGCTGAAAGCCTGACTTTGCGTAAGGTTGCCATACATAGTTCTGATTTTATCGTTGCCGATAACCAGAATTGTATCCACTTGATCTTTCAATTTTTGGATACCTTCCATTGCGTGTGAATGGCGTTTTCTTCCTTCAAAAGAAAAAGGCGTTGTAACAATTGCAACGGTCAAAATTCCCATTTCGCGAGCGATACGCGCAACTACCGGAGCAGCTCCCGTTCCTGTGCCACCGCCCATACCCGCAGTGATGAAAACCATCTTGGTATTTTTGCTCAGCAAAGCGCGAATTTCTTCGATGCTTTCTTCGCAAGCCTGCATACCTACTTCGGGATTTGCGCCCGCGCCCAACCCTTGCGTAAGCGAAGGTCCTAACTGTATTTTGTTTGGAACAGGGCTTGTTTGTAAAGCCTGGGCATCGGTGTTGCAAACTACAAAGTTTACACCTTCAATGCCTTCCTGATACATGTGATTAACGGCATTGCCGCCACCACCGCCTACACCAATTACTTTAATAATGGAGGCTTGGTCTTTTGGAAGGTCGAATTCAAACGGTGACATATACACTTGTTTTTAGTTATTGATAATGATGATTAAATTTTATTCGAAGTCTTTATTTACGTCTGTGTCGGCAAACCATTCTTTGATGTCGCCTGTCAGTTTTTTCCACCACTTATTATCGTTTTCAGCATAAGGCAATTTGATGGTTTTTCTTTGCTCAACTTTTGGTGTTTCCGCAATTGTTTCCGCTTCCTGTAATACGGGTTCTTCAATTACAACCTGCGGAGTTTTTTTCTTGTTTTTTGCTTCCACTTCTGCAAGCTCTTCGTAGCCTTTAATGATTAAGCCCAAGCCTGTTGAATACATCGGGTTTTTCAAATCATCGCGTGTTCCTTTTGCAATATGTTCGGTCGGAAAACCGATGCGCGTTTGCATTCCTGTGGTGTAATCCACCAATTGTTTCAGGTGTTGCAACTGCGAGCCGCCACCCGTTACCACCATACCTGCGTACAAGCGATTGGCATAGCCCGAATTTTTTATTTCAAACTGAATGGTGGCAAAAATTTCTTTCATTCTAGATTGAATGATGTGCGCTAACGTGCGCATAGAAATTTCGCGTTTGTCGCGCCCTGCAATGCCCGGAATTGTGATTACTTCATATTCCTGCGTTTCGTTTGCAATGGCTGAACCGAAACGAACTTTCAGTTTTTCGGCTTGTGAGCGCAGCACCTGACAGCCGCGTTTAATATCTTCCGTAATTATATCTCCGGCAAAAGGAATCACCGCAGTATGGCGAATAATGCCATCCTGAAAAATTGCCAAATCGGTTGTGCCACCGCCAATATCCACTAAGGCAACACCGGCTTCCATTTCCTCTGATTTTAATACGGAAGCAGAAGAAGCCAATGGCTCTAAAATCAAGCCGGACATTTGCAAACCAGCGCGTTCAACACAGCGTTTGATATTTAATGCTGCCGCAACTTTCCCTGTGATAACATGAAAATCTGCTTCCAATCTTCTGCCAAACATTCCGATAGGATTTTTTGCAACAAGACTGTTGTCCACCATAAATTCCTGCGGCAAAACGTGAATGATACGCTCGCCCGGTTCCAATGCCATGCGGTGCATATCTTCCAACATATCTTTTATATGCTGTGGCGTAATTTCTGTTTCGCTTTCGTTATTTGGCAGTGTGTAAATGCCGCGATTTTGTTTGCTGCCGATGTGCTGCCCCGCAATGCCTACATACACTACTTTTATTTCAACACCTGATGTGCGCTGCGCTTCGGCAACTGCTTGCTGAATGGCTTCGGTGGTAGTTTGAATGTTGTAAACTTCTCCGCGCTGCACACCACCGTTTGAATCGGCACGACCCATGCCGAGAATTTTGATTTTGCCGAATTTATCGCGCTGACCAACTATACAAGCAATTTTTGTTGTACCAATATCCAAACCAACAATGATAGGATTGTCGTTTACTTCGGTTGTTGTAGCTGTTTCTTGCATAGCCAATTTGTTTTTTAATTTGTTTGGTGTTTGTCGTGAATATTTTTTCTGTAAATGCTTGTGTAAAACACACCCCTAACCCCTCTCAAGAGGGGAACAACAGCCGATGTCTGATTTGCATTTATTTTTGTCATTTTTAAATCAATTATATTACACAGAGAACACAGAAGCTATTTTCAAATCATCTCATCTTCAAATTTTCAAATCTGTTGAATCGCGCTTCACACACACCACCTGATTTTCAAATTTCACATTGATGCTTTTATATTTTTCCCATCCAATCCGCGGCAATGCTTCTTTGTAAAATGTCTTTATATTTTTCAGCTTATCGCTTGTTTTTATTTGGGGCTTTCCAAAAAGAATGGTGAAGTTTCCCATCACCGGAATTAATTCGGTTTCCCCGTTTTCAAGAACGTTTACGTGGTCGGTGAGCGCATTTAAAAAAGTGTCTTTTTCTATTGCTGTGATTAGCTTCCACAGCCCTATTCTTGTTGCACTGTCTCGTTTTGCATCTGCGTATTTTTGCACAAAACCCACTACTACCGGAACACGTGGTGTAAAACTACCGGAGAGCGGCATTGTTTCTGCCTTATCGCTTAAATAATAACTCACACCATCGTTGTTGATTATCCTAAGAATGGGGCGTTTTTGCTTCACCCTCACCATCAGTTGCAGTTGCTGATTGAAGAAAACCTCCGCGCTGTCTATGTATGGATGCTTTTCAAGAATGGTTTCTATTGCATGAAGATTGAGTGCTGCAATTTTTTTGCGTTGCAAAGAATCGCCACTCACATACATTATTTTATCGGCAACTTCTTTTTTGGTGATGAATGAAAGCCCGCTTTCGTAATCTACATTTATGTTGATGCCGGAGCAGTAAATTTCTTCCTGTTTTGTTATGGCAGAAGTTAGCAAAATAACAAACGCAGAAACGCCTGTGATGCTTATCATCACCAACAAAACTTTGCGTAAAATAATTTGCCAGCCTTTCATTTTAAACACACCCCTACCCCTCTTCCCGAACAGCGGGATTTCCGCTTTGCTTCAACAAGAGGGGAAAACAGCCTGCTGATAAAGTCATCAATTCAGCAAACTTTTTTATTTGAAAACATTCAATTTTTCAAGCCCAAAAGAGCATGGAGTATGGCGTGAAATGAAACGGAGTTGTGTACAGGAAAGGTGGATAGCGCGGGGAGTGGATAATTAGTTGGACGACTGAGCGACACAGGGTTCGGAATTACAAATTCCAAACAGCAGTTACAACTTTACCAAAGTTTAAAACTTTGGTAAAGTTCCCCTGCGGGATGCGCCAAAATTCTATTGACCCAAATATGCTTTCAGCGATTTGCTGCGTGTTTGAGAACGGAGCTTGGTAATTGCTTTGTCTTTAATCTGGCGGATACGTTCGCGGGTAATGCCCAACTCTTCGCCAATATCTTCCAGTGTTTGCGGATGCTCTACACCAATACCGAAGAAACGTTTGATTACTTCGCGCTCACGGTCTGTAAGCGATGAAAGTGTGCGCTCGGTTTCTTGTTTCAAAGATTCTTTGTAATCCAAGTGCGCATCTGTTTTATCGGCATTGATATTTTCCAGCACGTCAATCAATGCGTTGCTTTCGCCATCGGTGAAAGGTGCATCCATAGAAACGTGGCGGGCAGAAATACCAAGCGTTGCTTCAACTTCCTCAACGGTAATTTCCAACATTTCAGCCAATTCATCAGGCGTAGGTTCACGCTGATATTTTTGCTCTAAATCAGAAAATGCTTTGTTGATTTTGGTAAGCGAGCCTACTTTGTTCAAAGGCAAACGCACCAAACGGCTGTGTTCCGCCAATGCCTGAATGATAGATTGACGAATCCACCAAACTGCATAAGAAATGAACTTGAAACCGCGTGTTTCGTCAAACTTTTGCGCTGCTTTCACCAAGCCTAAATTTCCTTCGTTGATAAGGTCATTTAACGAAAGCGAATTGTTCTGGTATTGTTTTGCAACAGACACCACGAAACGCAGGTTTGCCCGTGTAAGTTTTTCCAAAGCAATCTGGTCGCCCTGACGAATCCTGCGCGCCAACTCAACTTCTTCTTCGGGTGTAAGCAAATCTTCTTTGCCTATTTCCTGAAGATATTTTTCAATAGACTGGCTTTCGCGATTGGTAATTGACTTGGAAATCTTGAGTTGCCTCATGATTTAATTTGTTTTAATTGTGATTCGGATTTTTCCGAAAAAGCGCACGAAGGTAGTATTTTACCTTCAACAGTGCAATATATGTGCGGAAACGAATTAACGCAAGGGTTATTTTAAAAAAAGTGGCGGAAGTATTTTCAGCCCGATTTTCTTACATATTTCGTAAGAATTACAATCTGTTGCCCGTCAATTTTGCCTTCAATTTGTTCGGTATTGTCCGGCACTAAACGAATGTTTTTAACAGATGTTCCCATTTTGGCGTTTAGTTGCGAGCCTTTCACATCCAATGATTTGGTAAGCACAATGCTGTCGCCATTTTGCAAAATTGCTCCGTTGCAATCGCGGTGCAGTTCTACTTCTGCCGAATTTTCGTGGTCACCTGCGGCTTTTGCCCATGCAAGCGTTTCATCATCCAAATAAAGCATATCCAAAGCCTCCATCGCCCAAGTTTCGCCACGCAGGCGGTTTAACATACGCCACGAAGCCACCTGAACGGCAGGCACTTCGCTCCACATACTTTCATTGAGGCAAGCCCAGTGCGCGGCATCCAATTCTTCTTTTTTCTCTAATTGATTGAAACATTTACCGCAAACCCACAGTGCGGTGCTTGCTTGTTTATCGGTGTCGGGCGGCAAAACGTAAGTGGTAAGATTTTCCGTTGCTTTGCATAGCTCGCATTGATTGTCGCTTCTTTCTTTCAGTTGTTCTTCTATTGTCATTGCGCGACAAAAATAAATATTCTACCAAACAAACTCACACTTTGGAATATTGGAATAAAGGATTCTACCACCGAATCAACACACTGCCCCACATAAATCCGCTGCCGAAACCTGCAAGCGCAATCAGGTTGCCTTCTTTTACCCTGCCTTCTTCCCACGCTTCGGTGAGCGCGATAGGGATGGAAGCTGCGGTGGTGTTTCCATATTTATGAATGTTGCTTACCACCTTTTCATCGGGCAGCTTCATATCTTTTTTGATGTATTCGGTGATACGCGCATTTGCCTGATGCGGCACTAATAAATCAAGGTCTTCTTCCTTCAAATTATTGTGTGCAAGCGCCTCGCGAATTACTTCGGGAAAATATTTTACGGCATGTTGAAACACTAATTTACCGTTCATGTATGGCAGCCATTCGCCATTTTCATAACGCTCCACGCTCATGCCTCTATCTTTTAAATGTGTGCTTGGCATTTGGCTCATCAACTCTTCGGCAAAATTACCATCGCTGTGCAGATGTGTAGATAAAATTCCTTTGCCTTTTTCCTGATGCGCCTCTACTACACAGGCTCCCGCGCCATCACCAAAAATCACCGCCATCGAGCGACCCCTGTCACTCAATTCCATGATGCCCGATTGTACCTCCGAGCCGGCAACCAACACCGTTTTATATGTGCCGGTTTTGATGTATTGGTCGGCAATAGAAAGCGCGTATAAAAAACCTGCACATTGTGAACGAACATCAAAGCAAGGTATGCGGCTTAAACCCAATTCGCGCTGCATCAGCACACCCGAGCCGGGGAAATAATAATCGGGGCTGAGCGTGGCAAAAACGATGGCATCCACATCTTCGGGTTTTTTGCCCGCGCGCTCCAGCGCAATGCGCCCCGCGCGAGCCGCCATGTTGGATACGGTGTCTTTTCCTTCGGTAAAAAATCTGCGCTCTTTGATGCCCGTGCGCTCAATAATCCATTCATCGGTAGTGTCCATCACCTTTGCTAAATCTGCATTGGTAACAACTGTTTCGGGCACATAAAAACCTAAGCCGGTAATTTTGCTATACCACATAATTTACTCTTAATTTTCTGTCAGATAACTTTGCGGGTCTTTGGCAAATTCTTCTTTGCAACCCGGATGGCAAAAGCCGTAAATTTTACCTTCAAAAAGCATGGTGTCGGCAATCATTTCGTCCTCGTCCAAATCCATGCCGCAAACATAATCTTTGGTGGTAGAAAGCTGAGCCGCTGTAAATTTGAAAGCCTCTTTTTCTTTTGGCGTTTCGTTTTCCTGTTTGGAAAAATTGCAGGAAGCAAGCGCGAAAAATGCGCCCGACATTATCAGTAATTTGTTCATTGTTCGCGTTTTGAAGTGCTAATGTAAATTAACTTTGCGAAATGAAGTTCAGAACAGAGGCGGAAGTTTTGCAACTGCCGGTTGAAATAAATTATGGCGATAAGATTTTTTGTGTCGGCTCCTGCTTTGCCGAGCGCGTGGAACAAAAGCTGCACACGCACAAATTCAATACGCTGCTGAATCCTTTCGGCATTTTGTTTCAGCCGCTTGCGATTGCAAACTGCATTGAAAGCGTTATCGAAAAAAAATATTTCAAGAAAGATGATTTAATACTGCATGAAGAACTCTACCACTCGCTGCACCACCACAGCGATTTCAGCAACACCGATGCGCAACAGGCAACCGAAAAAATCAATCGTGCAATTGATGCAGCACATTCTTTTTTATCAGAAAGTAATGTTGCGCTTATCACATTTGGAACGGCAATTGTTTTTGAACATAAAGCAACAAAACAGACTGTCGGCAATTGCCACAAAATTCCGCAAAGCGAGTTTTTAAAACGCTTTTTATCTGTTGAAGAAATTGTTGAGCGGTTTGAAAAAACCATGCAGTTGATGCTTCATTTTAATGAAAAGATAAAGTTTGTTTTTTCGGTAAGTCCCGTGCGCTATCTGAGTTTTGGAATGCACGAAAACCAATTGGCAAAAGCGACTTTGCTGTTGGCGATTGATATGTTGCAGAAAAAATTTCCCGGTGCTTTTTATTTTCCTGCTTATGAAATTGTGATGGATGATTTGCGCGATTATCGTTTTATGAATGAAGATTTGATTCATCCGAATGAACAGGCAACAGCATATATTTGGGGTAAATTTTGCGCTGCATTTTTTTCAAAAAACACGAAGCAATTATTATCGGAAGTTGAAGAAATTGTGAACGCAGCCAATCACCGTCCGCGTTTTCAAAACACAGTGGCGCACAAAAAATTTCTGGAAAATTATTTAGCAAAAACCCTTGCAATGCAAGCGCAATTACCGCAAACAGATTGGAACAGGGAACTCGAAATTTTTCGGAACAAAAACAATTCTTGAAATTTTAATTGAATTACTTAATCTTGCTACACTTGAACAGATAAACAAAATTCAATCACCCGTAAGAAAATGATTACAACAGGAAGTTCAATACTTAAACCGATTAAGATTTTAATTGTGGACGATGAGCCGGATGTGCAACCGCTTATCACGCAAAGGTTGCGCGGATTGGTTAAAGAAGGTATTTGCGAATTGCAGTTTGCCGTGAATGGCGTGGATGCGCTTGCCAAATTGAAGCAGGACAAAGACATTGAGCTGGTAATGACCGACATCAATATGCCCGAAATGGACGGCTTGACTTTGCTGGCAAAAATCAACGAGGCAAACAGAATTGTAAAAAGCGTGGTGATAACTGCTTACAGCGATATGCAGCGGATTCGCACCGCGATGAACAATGGCGCGTTCGATTTTCTTACCAAACCGTTAGACGCTACCGACCTGAAAGCAACACTCGATAAATCGTTTAAAGAAATAAGGTTTGAACACGCAGCCCGCGAGCATCGCGAGCAATATGAAACAGAAAGAAGAAAGCGCGAAGAAGCCGAGCAGATTGCCGGATTGAAGCAGGAATTTCTGGCAAACATGAGCCACGAAATCCGCACACCGATGAACGCCATTCTGGGAATGACACGCCTTTGCCTGCAAACAAACGGACTTGCCGACCAGCACCTGCGCTACCTTTCGGGCATCAACAAATCTGCCGAAAATTTATTGGTAATCATCAACGATATTCTCGATTTTTCAAAAATAGAAGCAGGCAAAATGGAATTTGAAAGCGTTCCGTTTTCGTTGCGCGAAGCCATTCTTAATGCCGAAGATACCTTGCGTTTTAAGGCAGAAGAAAAAGGCATTTTGATGAAATCGGAAGTTGCCGATGATGTGCCCGATATTTTGTTGGGCGATTCCGTCCGGTTGAATCAGGTGCTGCTGAACCTTGCGGGCAACGCAGTAAAAT
>CAZSEG010000003.1:28818-34926 GCA_964605875.1 uncultured Chitinophagaceae bacterium | reverse complement strand
CGAAAAAGGAAGCGTTACCATCAAAGTAACCAAGCAAAGCAGCGATAGCGAAAAAGCCAATTTGTTGTTTGAAGTAATTGACACCGGAATCGGCATTGCCGAAGAGCAAATCAATAAACTGTTTACAAGTTTCACGCAGGCAAGTTCCGACACCACGCGCAAATATGGCGGCACAGGTTTGGGCTTAACCATTTCAAAACGCTTGGTGGAAATGCAGGAAGGCAACATCGGAGTAAGAAGCATTTTGGCGAAGGCACAACTTTTTACTTCAACATCAATTTCCCGTTGGGCGATGCCGCAGCAGGTTTGATTGAAAAAAATGCCGGTGAAGAAGTGAAACTTTCCAACATCAGAATTTTGTTGGTGGAAGACAATGCTTTCAACCAGATGGTAGCCGTTGATACTTTGGAAAGCGCGATAGAAAATGTAACTATTGAAGTTGCCGAAAACGGGCAGGAAGCGGTTGATAAAATTAAAATTTATGAAACACAAGAATGGGAAAGCGGCAAAGATTTTCCTTATGATGTGGTGCTTATGGACATGATGATGCCCGTGATGGACGGCTTGGAAGCAACACGCGCAATCCGCAGGCTGAACGACAAAGTGAAGAACATTCCAATCATTGCATTAACTGCAAATGCCATTAAAGAAGAAATTCAAAAATGTTACGATGCAGGAATGTATGATTTTGTAACCAAACCTTTCGACACCAACGTTTTGTTGAAAAAAATTGCGGCTTTCGTGAAATGATATTTGCAACCTTGTTTTTTCTTTTAGTTTAGCACGATAATTAACACTATAAATGGCGCTTACAGATTTAGCCTTTTTGACAGGATTCACCAAAGGCGATAATGCCAAAATGAAGAAATACATCAATATGTTTTTGGACATTGCGCCAAAAGCGGTTGCCGAAATGGAACAGTACAACACCGAAAAAGAGTTCGACCGCCTGAAGGTTGTTGCACATTCGTTGAAGCCGCAGGTGAGCTACATGGGCATCAAACATTTGGAAACTACTATTAAGGAAATTGAACTTTTTGCCGGAAGCAAAACCAACACCGAATCACTACCCGAAAAAATCAATTATTTCAAAACAGAATGTGCCAAAGCCTGCGAAGAGTTGAGCGCGGCAGCAGCAAAATTGTAAATTCACAACAATTCAATAAACAAAACTAAACAAATGGCAAATCCGTTAAAAGTATATGTGGTGGAAGACGACACCATGCAAGGCGAAATGGTGAAAGATCACCTTTCGGGCAAAGGCTACTCCGTGAAACTTTACAACACAGGCGAAGCATTTTTAAATGAACTGGAAGCAGAAAGACCGGATATTCTGGTGCTTGACTACAACCTTAATTCCGTTGATAAAAGCGCGATGGAAGGTATTGATATTCTGAAACGCGCAAAAGACAAAAATGCCGATTTGGAAGTGGTGATGTACAGCGGTCAGGATAGCATTGACGTAGCCGTTGACACCATGCGCTACGGTGCTTTTGATTACGTTGTAAAAGGCGAAGTGGCATTTACACGCTTGGATTTTATCATCGGTAAAATCCGCAAGCAATGGGAACTGCAAGGCAACGAGCAACGCTACCGCAAACTAAGCACTTGGCTGATTGCATTGATTGGCGCGTTGATTGGCGCAATCATTGTTGGTCTTATCACCGGAGCTATCGTGATATAATAAATCCTGTTTTTTTCATAAGGCTCGTCAGTGATGGCGGGCTTTTTTGTGTCTGAAAATCATTACCAATCAGCGTTCTATTGTATTTTATTAGGTTCGCACTCAAATTCAAAACAATAATTTATGTACACAGGTTTACTGCATACCCACAAACTCGTTGTGGTTCTTTTTCTGCTTCATTATTTAATCAAAACGATTTTGTTGGTTTTAAATAAAAATGAAGCTCTCGAAAAATA
This sequence comes from uncultured Chitinophagaceae bacterium, assembly GCA_964605875.1. Lineage (GTDB taxonomy): Bacteria > Bacteroidota > Bacteroidia > Chitinophagales > LD1 > UBA7692. Next base: position 33,006 of record CAZSEG010000003.1, on the reverse strand, counting down.
TTCCAAGCCAACGCGCATTCCCGAAATGGTCATCAGCTCCCTGTTTTTGATAACGGGAATTGCAATGCTGGTGATGGGCGCGGGCGCAAACATCAGCAATTTTTTATGGGTAAAAATCGCGGCAGTGCTTGCCTCAATTCCTTTAGCCGTAATCGGTTTTAAAAAGAAAAATAAAATGCTTGCCGTGTTTTCTTTACTGCTGATTGTAACCGCCTACGGACTTGCCGAAATGAGCCGTGCACAAAAAGGCAAAGTGGTTGTGGATACTTCAAATGTTGAAGGAGAACCGATTGTTGTCGGCAAAATGGTTTACACACAGGAATGTCAAAACTGTCATGGCGCAGGTGGCGATGCGATGCTTGCGGGTGCAAAAAACTTAAAGACTTCTTCGCTGAATCATGAAGAAATAATTTCCATTATCCGCAATGGAAAAAACACGATGGCAGCCTACAAAAATCTTAGCGATGCGCAAGTGGAAGGCGTTGCGCAATATGTGGAATCGCTGAAGGAATAAAAATTATAGAACGCTGATTGAGATAATCATACACCAATCAGCGTTCTATATGCCTTACCTAATCACCTGCACTTTCTTCTTCACAGTGCCATTACCTGAAACCGTAAGAATATAGTTGCCGGAAACAAATTCATTCAAACCAATTTCAAGCCAGTTTTCACCTGCGTTGATGGTAGTAGTTTTACGCAAAATTGTTTTGCCTGTTATGTCTGCAATTTCGATTGTGCCTGTGTATGATTTATCGGAAATAATAGAAACATTCAGTTTTTCGTGGGCAGGATTGGGGTAAGCCAACACGTCAATATTGTTTTCAATTTCACCGATACCTACTGTGCCGTTGCAGCCGTTTGTTATGTAACGCATGGTGTTGAAATCAATGTAGCAAGCCCACTCGGGATGGTCAACAAAAGGATTGCGGTTGCCTTGCTGGTCTTGCACAAACTCGTTGCGGGCGCGCTCGAACGGGCTTGGCGGGTCTTGCTGATGCCATTTTTTCAAAATCGCTTGCTTTTGACGTGCGCTTAGTTTTTCATCAGGGCTTGGAAAAGTGCCGGGGATAACCAATGAATCTAACGACCATGCGGCAACAGATGGTTGCCCGCCATTGATTTTATTTTGCTGGCGGTTATACGCTGCAAGCATATACATGATACTGCGGGCTATATCGCCTTTTATTTCATCGCGCGGCTCAAACACTTTTTTGTTGTTGGCATCTGTACCGAATTTTGCCAATTGAAAGCTGCCCGTTTGATTCACGATTTCATCAAAAGGATAATTGCTGCGCGGTGCGTTTACATCATTTTGGTTGGCAAGGCGCAGGTTGTGTTGGTCGGAATAAGCAAACCTGTCTTCATGTCCTGTAGTTCCAAAGGTAGGCATCCAGCTTGAAGCGGTTGCGTGTTCGCGGCTCATGTTTTGCGGAGTAAAATCGAACGGAGGCGTGAACAACACAAACTGCCCGCTGTATTCGCAGTTCACCACTTTTTGGTTGCCTGTGGTATCGCGGGTGTAGAAATTGTCAATAAGGGTTGCTTTGTAATTGCTGTAAAAAACCTGTGTGTGGTTGTTGATGAGCGTTCCCAATGCCGTAGGGAAATCGGGGTTGGCGGTGTCAATGCCTGCGTAGTAATTTCCCGCAAGAGCCTCACCGCTTATGCGGTTTGCCGCAAGCGGAGCAGTTGTTTTATAATTGATGTATTGCCCTAAGCCATTATATGGAAACACTGCAAAATGATAATCTAAACCTGCGTGAGTTTCGCGCACGGTGAAGGAAGTATCATTGCCGACATAAAACACTTTTGACGCGCCTACGCCCATGCCCACATCATAAGTTTCGCCATCGGCAGGCGCATCAGTTACCGCGCTTCCTTCTTTGCGCAACACCACATAACCATCGGATGCGTTTCCTTTCACCCCAACTTTTATGGAATAAGATTTAATGTTTGAAAAATTGATTGTTGGGTTGGCAGCAGGCTCGGTAGCATATTGACCGCCCACGCCATTCAGGTTGATGATGTATGGATTTTCATCGGCATCGTTGTTGGTTATGGTAAGCACCGCAGAGCGTGTGCCTGCTGCACCGGGTGTAAAGGTAAACTCAATTTCGCCACTGTCTTTTGGTGCAATGGTTGCCGGAAAAGCACCCAAGCTGTAATCGGCAGCATTGGTTCCGGTGATGGTGGTATTTGAAATAGTCAAAGCAGAATCGGTGCCAAAATTGTACAGCTTTACTTTGAAGTTAGCGGCTGTGCTTACGGGCGAACTGAACCAGATATTGCTGCCTGTGGTAACTTTTGTGTTGTTGAAATTGGCTTCAATTTCGGCATTGGCTCCGGCAACGGGAACAGAAACCGAAATATCATCCACAGCTACATTGTAGTCGCTTTGCTTTTGCGAAAACAATATGCGCAGAAACCGCGCTTGTGAGGATGGCGTATCTACAATTGATAAAAACGGATTCGACTGCACAGGCAGTGTTGTGAAAGTGCGCATGTCCACCCATGTTGTGCCGTTTATTGACCATTGCGATTTTACCGTGCCGCTAAAGTTCGGCTGCGTTGCAGAGCCTTTTATATTGTATGAAAACAGTCCCGGCTCGTCATTTACATTCACCAATATGTATTCGCCCGTAAAATCCAACCGTACAGCCGAAGGCGCACTGGTGTACAAGTCGCTGCTGGTGTAAAACAAATTACCTGCCGTGCCTGTTTGCACCTGCACCCATCCATCGGGAGGGTTGCCGTTGCAATCCCAGCTTGTGGGCACGGGTGCGGTTTGGCTAAAGCTGTTCAGCGCGATGATGGCGGCTGCAAAAAGTGTTGAAATTCTATTCATGTTTGATGTTTATGCTTTTAAAAATGTCTTTTCGTTAACGCGAGTACAGATTAGTTGCTGATAATATTACAACTATAAAAATTTAACCACATAGAAACATAGTTGATTCCGATAGCAGGCTATGTCCAAAACTTGTTTTGGCTATGTAAACTTTTGCCCTTTTGATTTCACACAGAGCAGAGGAGTACACAGAGTGTTTGCTTGCGCAAACAAATACAACCTCAACTATGTTTCTATGTGGTTTAAAAAAAGTATTTGGCTATTTTTTAATAGCCATAACTCACATTTCTTTACAAAGAACGATTTTTTTTATCTCAAGTCTTTCTTCTTAATAAAATTCACCCAAGCAATTTCAATTCCAATGTTCCAACGGAATCCCTGCCCGAAAAACACCGAAGCGCTTTTGGCATCGAAGTCGCGAAAGAACGCATTATTGTTGTTAGCATCCTGAATAAAATAGCCGTTGGTGATGTTAAAAAAGTTGGCGCGTACGGTAAACAGCCATTCCTTTTTCAAAGTATAAGTATATCCTGCCGAAACATCCAAAGTATAGTATCCGGGCAACTTCCACGATTCGCGCCCTGCGTTTGCGCCCGCTAAAGTTTCGGGGTTGAAATCGCTATAAAATTTATCGAAATAAGTAATGCGCGGTTTGATGTATAAACCTTTAATCGGTTCGATGCGCACCATGCCGCCCACCTGCATCTGAGCTGCCCCGCCCACGTGCACTCCTTTTGGGTTGAATGAAAGCACGGTATCCGTTCCCGATTGAAATATCCAGCGGAACTTCACATCCGAATTCCAAACCCAATCGCCATAGCTGAAAATGCCTTCTATGGTAACCATCTTGTGCGGGCGCACGGCAAAGTCCAACTCACCGCCCACGTGCCGCGCCTTGATGCCCGGCACATACACCAACTCGCGGTCTTCGGTGTTGTTGGGGTCGGTGAAAGTGGTGGTATAAGGCTTGTTCAGCCACTCGGTGTAGTAGCCGTTCACCGTTGCGCTCACCCAATGCGAACGAAACAGGTAGCCCACTTCTGCCGAAATAATTTCTTCGTTTTTAATGCCCGTTGTCAGGTTCAAGCCGCGCAACGGAATCAGGAAGTTGTAGAAAGGAGCTTTGTATAAATAGCCGCCATTTACAAACACGCTGTGCTGCTCGTTGATGTTGTAGTTTACACCTGCCTTGATGGTTGCGCTTGGCAATTTCAACAATGGTGTGCGCGAATAAACGGCTTCTTTAGAGGAGTTGCCGTAAGCCTGCGCGCCAACAATCTGCTGCACGGGCTGGTTGCCGTTTTTTACAAAAGTGGTATCACCACTTTGCGTAACCACAG
>CAZSEG010000003.1:22893-28808 GCA_964605875.1 uncultured Chitinophagaceae bacterium | reverse complement strand
GCGGCTACTACCAAATCATTTCCGTTATAGTAAGCAACATCGTAGTAACCAATCGTTTCTTTTGAAACAACTTCGCCATCAATCTTCAAGCTCTTTTTGGCAAAGCGGTCTTCTTTCAGGTAAAAAGTTCCGGCAGCCGAAACATTCACAAAAGCCGAAATCTTTTTGTTGCTCCACTCAGCCTGCACAAAGCCACCGCCCCAGTTCACAAAACCGTAATCAAAGCGACCAATTTTGCCGCCTTCCACCAATGTATCGCGCCTTTGCCCGTTCAGGTTTGCGCTTGACGGAATGATGATAAACTTAGCACCCAACAAATCATAAACCTCCTGATAGTGTTCGCCTTTATAGCTTCTGAAATCCAATCCGCCCGAAATGTCAAAGCCTTTGGGCAGCTTATAGTTTGCCGTTACCAAGCCGCCATACCAGTAGTGATTGTTGGTGCTGCGCCTGATATAATTATTACCTAATCCAGATTCATACTGTAAGTTTTCATCATAAAGACTCTGTACATTTAGTTGATTCAAACTATCGTAACGAAGTGTTGACGCAATAATTTGTGTGCCGCCACCTTTACCTATCGAGGTGTAGAAAGTTCCTGACAAAAAGAACTTTTCGTTTGGTTGAAAAGAATAACGCGCAATTACCTGCGGCTTGTGATACACGTTTTGCGAAGTGTTGTAGCGCGAAGTTTTACCCGAAGAAATGGTATCAACCGGAGTACGTATGTTGTTGATTCTCTCAAATATTATGGTTCTTCTGTCCAAATCGCCCCATGTTGGGTTGAAGGTGTAATCCTCATCAATAAAACGAAAGTTGCCTTTGGCAATGGCATCCGTTACATCAATCCCAAACTTTTTGCTTGCAACAGCAGAGTCATAAGCCAAAATCGGCTGCTGGCTGAAACGCTGCCCGTGCTGCTGTGGCGCGCCAAAAGCCGAAACGCTGATAAGGTGCTTACCTTCCTTAAACATCTTTTCAATTTTGGCGTAATAGAATCCGCCCTGCACATCATTACCCGAAACCCAACCCGCGCCCTGCCTGTAAGAACCCGCCACCGAAACACCCCAACCTTTCGGCAATCTGCCCGAATTAAACATCACAGAAGTTCTGAAAAACTGATTGTTGGCAAACTCCTGTTTCACCGCCAGTTCGCTGCGGTCGCGGATGCCGGTAGTAAGAATATTGATAGTTCCACCAACAGAAGGCAACGCCAGCTTGGAAGCCCCCAAACCGCGCTGCACCTGCATACTGCGCGTTACGGCATCCAAACCCATCCAGTTGCTCCAATACACTTCACCGTTTTCCATGTCGTTTACGGGCACACCGTCTATCATCACCGCCACATTGTTTTGATTAAAACCGCGAATGGTAATCGAAGCATCGCCATCGCCACCGCCTTTGTTGGTAGCATAAACTCCGGGCGTTGTATTCAAAGCCAGCACCATATCGCGCGAAGCCAAATCTTCCTGAATACTTTTGGCATCTACTTTTGAAAATGCAACGGGCGTTTTGCGCTCCACAGCAGGGTCGGCAGTTATGACAACTTCTTTTAACTCACGCGATTTAAGCAGCAGGTTTAAATTGTAAACAGGCTGACGAAGCGTTACTTTTTCGTTCAGCGGCTCATAACCCGAATAAGAAATGGTGATTGTGTAAACACCATAATCTGCTTCGATGGAAAAGTTGCCATCCATATCGGTGGTAACGCCCACGCCTTCTTTCAACAATACATTGGCTTGAATCAGACCTTCGCCAGTGGCGGCATCGGTGATTTTTCCTTTAATGATACCCTTTTGCGCATTCACAAAAAGCGAGGCAAAAACTAATGTTGTAAGTAGAAATTTATGCAGCATGAAAAAACAGCCAGAAATTTGAGCGACAAGATTAGTGAATAGTATTCGCGTAATTCAATATATGAGCGAAACATTACACTTTGTAAATAAAACCATTACATGGACTTAACGTACCACACTGCCATTTGGTAGTTGATTCATTAAACTGTTGTGTGGCAAATCTGAAATGTTTTAATTTATACAATATAATTTCATTTTTTAAAACAAATACTTATCTTTGTACCAATGGTTATACTATCCAAGAAAGCAATAAATGACTTTATACTTACCGCACCTGACAGCGCAGACGATTTGCTGAAATGGTACGAAATAACGAAGCAAGCCGATTGGGCTAACTTTGCAGAAATGAAGAAGTCGTTTAGTGATGTGGACGCGGCAGGTAATGACCGATATGTGTTCAATATAAGACGGAATCGGTACAGGCTTATCTGTGTTGTTCACTTCAATGTAAGAACAGTTTACATTGTGTTTATTGGAACGCACCAAGAGTATGACAGAATAACCGCTTCAAAAGTGAAATATAAAAAGTAAAAGATATGAAAACAGTAAAAGCAACGTACCGCACAGAAGCAGAGTACAACACAGCAATGGAAGAAATTTTGCGCCTGATGAATAAAGGCGAAGGCAACCTCACCCAAGCAGAGGAAAACAAACTTCGCGCAATGGCAGAAGCCGCAGAAGCATACGAAGCTGTACACTATCCGTTTCCTATGCCGAAAAACATTACCGAAATGGTAGAAGTCAAAATGTTGGAGAAGAAACTCAACCGCGCAAGCCTTGCAAAATTGTTGGGTATTGACGCGCCTAAGCTAAGTCAGATACTCAACAACAAGCGTATGCCCGATGTGCCATTCCTCAAAGCCATTCACCAGAAATTAGGCGTGGACGGAAACTTTATTTTGGAGGCTGTATAAAGCGAGGGCATAAGGAAGATATTGGAACTGGCGCAGGCTAAACTACGCAGGCAAAAAAGAATTGGTGAAAATTGAAGCGGTATGAAAAATATTGAATGTGTATAGAACACAGCTAAAAGCTATATTCTGGCAGGACGTAGCACAGCCTACGCCAAGTGGTATATGGCAGGATTAGCGATAACGCCAACATATTACTCTGTTACCCATCTATAGGTAAATGTTCCCGGTACGTTTGTATAGCCTTCGCACTCACTTTTAGCTTTGTTGTACTGTGCTTGATTATCACTCTCGCAATAAGAATCACCCCACTTACCTCCATTAAATTCACAATAACCACACTTCTTACAAGATTGCACACTTGCAATAAATGACACTGACAATAGAATAAAGAATAACCTTTTCATGTGTTTAATTTCTTTTCGCCTACTCTATAATCCGCTTTTCGGCTTACGCGGTTTTGTTTGTTATTTTAGGCAAAAGTACCTTGCCATGAGCGTGCTAAAAAATTTATCCTGTGTTTATAATCCCAAAATTTGTGATTTTCAAAAAATGGTTTATTCTTGTAAAAAGGATTAAACATGGATATGAATAAAATAGTAGCGCAACGCATTATGGAAGCGAGAGAGGCAAAAGGACTGTATCAAAAAGATATGGCTGCCGCCTTAGATTTAAGTACTAATGCCTACAACAGCATAGAAAACGGAAAAACCAACCTTACCGTAAATGTACTTTACAGAATATCGGAAATATTGCAGTTGCCTATTGGTAAATTATTAAACATAAACGAAGGCGATATACAGCAAGGAAATCACAATAATCTTGTAGTAACACAAACGCTTAACGGCACATTATATTTTCAGGTTTCTGATGAGCAGATTAAAAAATTGATAGAAAATCAAAAGGTAGTTTCTAAGAAAGAGAAATAACCCAACTGGGTGTGGGCTACTTGCCTGAGCTACGCTTTTAAAGAAGGAAGTCTTCCGAACAGTTAAGGGCTAAACTTCAATTTAGCGTACCATGCTGCCATTTGCAACTGCTGTTTCTGGCGAAACAAAAATTAGCTTGCCGTTTTCATCTTCCGCTAAAAGAATCATTCCTTTTGATTCTATGCCGCGCAGCTTGCGCGGGGCAAGATTGGCAACTACACACACTTGCTTGCCGGGCAATTCTTCAGGTGTGAAATGTTGAGCAATACCCGAAACAATAGTGCGTGTTTCAAAACCTAAATCCACCGACAGCTTCAATAGTTTATCTGCTTTCTCTACTTTTTCGGCTGTGAGAATTGTGCCAACGCGCAGGTCAATTTTGGCGAAGTCATCAAATGTAATAGGAGTTGCGAGTTGCGGGTTGCGAGTTGCGAGAGGTTCTGATTTCTGCTCTCCGATTTCTGGTTTCTGTTCCACTGTCTTTTTCAATTTAGCTATCTGAACTTCAATTATTTCATCCTCAATTTTTTCAAACAACAAACTTGCTTTTCCTAACTGATGATTGCCTTTTACCAATTGCATATCGCCAATGTTTTCCCAATTCAATTTGCTGCCATCCAAATTCAACATTTCAAATAATTTCTTTGAAGAAAACGGCAAAAACGGTTCGGCAATCAAAGCAAGGTTGGCGATGATTTGAATGCAATCGAATAATACAATTCCTGTTGCTTCCTTGTCTGTTTTAATCAGCTTCCACGGCTCTTTTTCGGTAAGCAGCTTGTTGCCGTGGCGCGCAACATTCATCACTTCCTGCAAGGCTTCACGAAAACGGAATTGCTCTAATGATTCTTCCACTTTAGCTTTTTGTTGAAGCATGAACGCTTTCAAATCAGAACATTCGCTTGCATCGGGTACTTTGCCATCAAAATATTTTTCGGTAAGCACCAAAACACGATTCACAAAGTTGCCGAGAATGGCAACTAATTCGCTGTTGTTTTTAAGCTGAAAATCTTTCCATGTAAAATCATTGTCTTTGGTTTCGGGCATGTTGGCGCAAAGCGAATAGCGCAACACATCCTGCTTGTTCGGGAACTCCTGCAAATACTCGTGCAGCCACACCGCCCAGTTGCGCGAAGTGGAAATTTTATCGCCTTCAAGATTCAGAAATTCATTGGCGGGAACATTATCTGCAACAATAAATTCACCGTGTTCCATCAACATAGCAGGAAAAATAATGCAGTGAAAAACAATGTTGTCTTTACCGATGAAATGAATGAGGCGCGTGTCCGCATCCTGCCACCACTTTTTCCATTCATCGCCTCCGTTAAAGTGTTCTATCGTATTGGAAATATACCCGATTGGCGCATCGAACCACACATACAAAACTTTTCCTTCCGCGCCTTCCAGCGGCACGGGAATACCCCAATCCAAATCGCGCGTCATGCTGCGCGGCTGCAAGCCATCGCCACTTTCTAACCAACTCTTGCATTGCCCGTAAACGTTTGTTTTCCAATTGGTGTGTTGCGATAAATATTGCTCGATTTTCGGCTGCAATTTGTTCAATGGCAGAAACCAGTTTTTGGTCATGCGCTTCACGGGAGCCGCACCACTTAACACGCTTTTCGGATTGATTAAATCGGTAGGCGAAAGCGATGAGCCGCACTTTTCGCATTGGTCGCCATAAGCATTTTCGTTAGCACACACAGGGCAGGTTCCAGTGATATATCTATCGGCTAAAAATTGTTGCGCGGCTTCATCGTAATACTGTTCGGTTTCGCGCTCTTCAAAGCCACCTTTATCATAGATGGTTTTAAAAAATGCCGAAGCTGTTTCGTGATGCGTTTTGCTGCTCGTTCTTCCGTAAGCATCAAATGAAATCCCAAATTCGGCAAAAGAATTTTTCATCATGCTGTGGTATTTGTCCACCACCTGTTGCGGGGTAATTCCTTCGTTGCGCGCTTTTATGGTTATCGGCACTCCGTGCTCATCGCTGCCGCATATAAACAATGTTTCGCGACTGCGACTCCGCAGGTAGCGCACATAAATATCAGACGGCAAATAGCAGCCCGCCAAATGACCGATGTGAACGGGCCCATTGGCATAAGGCAGTGCGGCAGTAACAGTATATCTTTTCCAATTTTTCATGTGCGGCAAAGATGGAAATTGATTGGGGATTTTAGAGAATGGATTTTTGGGGGAGACAATGCAGCGAAGTAAGC
>CAZSEG010000003.1:18825-22883 GCA_964605875.1 uncultured Chitinophagaceae bacterium | reverse complement strand
AAACCCGATGCTTTTTTTGACAAAAGGACTTTTTTATTTTTAAAAGCGGACTAAAGTCCGCAGGGAAAAGACCCTGATTTTCATGTTTCGAACATTTTTAAGCGGCAGCTTACGCCCAGATGGGTGGACGTTCTTATTTTTTTCGTTCGCTGATTAGGTCAAAAATCAGGTCTGCGAGCATTTTCACATCGCTGTTTATTGTCCCCTGCATATAACGCTCATAAACGTCTGAATTGTCAGGCGGGTTTAGGTTAAGTTTCAACCCTTTTTCCAACGCAAGTAAACGCATAAATTCCCGTTGTACTCGTCCGTTGCCTTCTCGGAATGGGTGCAAATAATTTACACTGTCCAAAATTTCAGCTAATTTTTGTGCTAATTCTGATTTGTTGGTTTTGCGAATAGCTTTGTATTCTGCAATAAGATTGTCTATGTACTGAAAAGCGATATTAAAGCGTTCCCCGTCAAAAAATGGCTTTCCGTTCTTGCTAATATTTACCGTTCTGACTTTGCCTGCCCATTCATACACATCTTGAAACAAGTAGTGATGAATGGTAAGTAATGAATTAGAGCCTTTGATTTTGATTGGATTTTCAAATAATTCCTCAACTCTTTTAGAAACTTTTAAACTCTCATAAGCTAACAGTATTTTTTCATCTTCTATATTCGCCAAATTACGCAATACTCCATTTTTACTGGTGTATTGATAATCGGGGTCAATGTACTGATAGTTATTTTCCATAAATGGCATACAGCTTAACCAAAAAGTCAGTCTCGGAAATTATGCCTGTTTTCCAATCTACATACAATTGTATTAACTCTTTTGTCGGCTCAAAGCCTTCAAACATATTTGTTCCAATAGCGTTTGCGGTGCTTTCCAATGTTTTAAGGTCGGGAAACTGCACACCCATAAGGGTAAGATTTGTGCGGTCTATAACTATTGTTTTGTACATTTTTTTTGTGCTGAAATACACCGTGAATATACAATATTTTCAAGCAAAAAACATCGAGAAAACATAAAAAATCTTGCTCTGTAAGAAGGGGAAAACAATGCAGTGAAGCAGGGTAGCTTCTTGGCTTACACCGCAGCCATGTCACTTTTATGCGCACCAATATTTACTCCCGCAACCCAATCTACATCAGGCACTTTTTCGGTCGGCAGTTGAATCGGATTGCCGAGATAATCCACACGCTTTGCAGGATAAATATGTGTTTCAAAAAGATATTCGAGCAAAGAAGTTCTGTCTAAATTAGGGTGAATGTGCGGACGAATATTTTTATCATGATATTCGGGTAAAAGGCTCCAATGCAAATTTGGTTTTTCGTGATGTGCGCCATGAAAACCATTATTGAAAAGAAAAAAATTCAACAGCCTGCCTGTAAAGTTTCTGCTATGATTGTATGGATGATTTTCGTCCACGCCATCGTGCTGAAAATAGTTTGTGCCAACGATTCCCCACGCGGCATATTGATGCGGAATAAAAAGGAATAACAAAAAGCATTGCCAGTTTACAAACAGCATACCGAGCTTTAGTACATTCACCAATGCCAGTTCAAAAGCAAACTGCCAAAACCATTGTGGTTTTTCGTGATACATTCTTTTTGCAAAGCGCATCTCACTTTTGATGATGTCGCCACTCATGATGAAAAAGAAAAAAAGCTGATTCAAAATATTCCATCTGAAAGTAGCTTTCGTGGTGCGCATTACATCTTTATCACCCTGCGTAAATTTATGATGGCTAAAATTATGCCCGGGCACAAATGCGCTGGTGGAATGACCATAAGTAAGCGATAAAATCACCTGAAAAATTTGATTCAACTTTTTGCTTTTAAATACCGGAACATGAATCGTATTATGAACTATAACTGCGCAGGTAAAAGACAAATAGCAATTCAACGCCATCCACAAAAACGCCTGAAATCTGCTCATTTCATCCCACAAAAACCAAGGAGCGATTGCAGCAGCAAAATATAAAACAACCACAAAAAGCGTGCGCCAATCGGCACTGTATCTAAGCATAAATCTTCACAAATATTCAGCTAACATAATCAATAAACCGCGAAGCGATTTTTATCGCACATTTTTGAAATGAATCGCAAACTGTTTTGCAAAATAACTTGCAATCAAATCTGCACCTGCGCGTTTGATTGCTGTCAAACTTTCAAACATTGCCTGCTCTTCATTCACCCAACCTTTTGCAGCCGCAGCTTTTATCATGGCATATTCTCCACTCACCTGATATGCCGCAACAGGAATTTCTACTTTTTGTTTAACGCGCTGAATTATATCCAGATAAAATCCTGCCGGTTTTATCATCACAATGTCTGCGCCTTCATGCACATCCAGCAACACTTCTTTGACGGCTTCATTGCTGTTTGCATAATCCATTTGGTATGTTTTTTTATCGCCAAATCCCGGTGCGCTATCCAACGCATCACGAAACGGACTGTATAAGCAAGAAGCATATTTTGCACTATAACTTAAAATGCCTGTTTCGTGAAAACCGTTTATCTCCAATACTTCGCGAATTGCCGCAACTCGTCCATCCATCATATCGCTTGGCGCAACAAAATCTGCCCCTGCCTGCGCATGGCTCAACGCCATTTTCGCCAATACTTCTACCGTTTCATCATTCAAAATTTTTTCGCCTTCCACAATACCGTCATGCCCGAAAGAAGAATACGGGTCGAGCGCAACATCAGTCATCACAACAATTTCAGGAACTGCTTTTTTTATTGCACGAATGCTCCGCTGCATCAAACCTTCAGGGTTTAAGGCTTCTGTTCCAAAATTATCTTTCAGTTCATCTTTGCATTTCACAAAAAGCAAAATGCTTTTAATTCCCAATTGCCAAAGTGTTTTTACTTCTTCAATTGTCAAATCCAAACTCATTCTGTAATAGCCCGGAAGCGATGCAATTTCTTCCTTTACATTTTCTCCTTCAACAATAAAAAGTGGCGCAATAAAATCGGATGGCAAGAGTGTTGTTGCTGCCACCAAGCTGCGTACTGCTGCCGATTTGCGCAATATGCGCGGACGATGATTCATATTTATTTTGCTATTTATTATTCACTATAAAACTTGTAAAATTATCTCTGTCAATCACTTGAAAATCTGCTTTGTAAGATGCCGCAAATGCGGATGGAACTTTAACTTTTGCAGATGCTTTCCACTTAATTTCATAAGCTGAAATTTTATTGGCTTTCACTTCCAGATAATCAACTTCCTGTTGTTGTTTTGTGCGCCAGAAATAGGTCTTTGCATAATTTTGATTGTATGACAAAAACTTCATCCGTTCGCTTATGATAAAATTTTCCCACAACGCGCCTTTGTCTTGCCGCATCGAAACAGGATTGAAATTATTGATTACGGCATTGCGGATTCCATTGTCGTAGAAATAGATTTTTTTGTTCGTTTTTATCTCGTTGCGCAGGTTTTTGCTGTAAGGCGGCAAACGAAAAATTACGAATGCTTTTTCCAATAAATCTATGTAAGACGAAACCGTGTTTTTATCCGCCTCCACCAACTGCGACAACTCATTATAGCTCACTTCGTTGCCAATCTGCAAGCCCAATGCCTGCACTAATTTTTCCAACACTTCGGTTTTTTTAATGCCCGTCAGCGCAAGAATATCTTTGTATAAATAGCTTGCCAAAAGTTGCCGCAAAATATTTTCCTCATCACCCACTCTGTTCAACACATCGGGATACATTCCGTACAATAATCTGTCTTCCAATTGCTGCTGAACGGTGAGGTAATCGTTGTGCTGCTGCCATTCTTCCCAACTTACGGGAAACATTCTGTACTCAAATTTTCTGCCTGTCAGCGGTTCATTCATTTGATTGCTGATGTCCAAAGCCGATGAGCCGCTCACCAACAGTTGCACATCTTTCATTCTGTCGTGAATCATTTTCAACGTCAAGCCGACATTTTCTATGCGCTGCGCTTCATCAACAAACACAACTTTATAGTCGCCAACAATTTGTTTCAATTCCTGAAAATTGGGGTTGGTTAATTGCTGTCTTGTAAACGGATCATCACCATCTAAAAACAAATAATC
>CAZSEG010000003.1:7100-18815 GCA_964605875.1 uncultured Chitinophagaceae bacterium | reverse complement strand
GTTTGCGCTACGGCAAGCAGCATAGTTGATTTACCAACCTGCCTGGGACCGATTACGATAATGGTTTTCCCCTGAAAGCATTGCTGCTTAACGGTTTCAAACAGTTTTCTATTGATAATTTTAGTCATAATTCAAATTTGTATTCACCAAAAGTAATAACTTTTAGTGAATTAACTCACCAAAAGTCATAACTTTTGGTGAATTGAAATTGTTGCCGTTTTAAAAATTTTTGGATTATTGACTTTCATCAATAATAATTTTGAATAAAAAATCTGATGACGGAAGCGGGGGAATTAAAATATTTTCAAACCCCTTTTTCATTAAAAAAGATGCCGTAGAATTTCCCAAACAATAAACTTTAACCGAATTGTGTAAGTTGTTTTTTTGAAAAAAACTCTCCGCTGCGCTTGGGCTGAAAAAAACTATTGCATCAAAATGTTGTTCTGTTTTTTTTGAATTGAAAGCAGTTTCATAAACTACAAACTCGTGTAGTTTTATTTTTGCTTCGTGTAGCTTTTCTGGTATCACATTCATACGAATATTGCCACAACAAAAAATCGCTTCGCGAATATTTTTTTGAATAATTATTTCTGCCAACTCATCAGAGGTATTTGCCGATGCAAGAATTTTCCAACGGCTGTTTTCCAATGCGCTTTGTGTTGCACCATTCAGGCAAAAACATTTTTTTCTTTCATCACTTAAAGCAGCATTTTTTTCAAAACCAATAACTGCATTTTGCGAAGTAAAAATAAACGGAGCATTGATGCTTTGAATTTGCTTTTCCAAATCGGGCAGATGCTTATAGTTAAACGCAATAAAGGGATGTTGCAGCCATTCAATATTTGCAGTATCAAGGCTGTTTAAGTATTCATCCGAAAATGATTTGGTGAGCAACACGGTTGTTTTTTTCATTTCAAATTCAATGCGCCTTTTTTGATTAAATCTTCTGCTGCTTTCATTCCAATTAACTTGAAATCACTTTTGTTGAAACGCATTTCAACTTCTAATTTTTGAGTTCCATTTAAACTCAAAGCGTTGCCTTTAAATACGATTTCATCATTTTCAATTATTGCCAAAGCGCCAACAGGCGCGCTGCAACCTGCCTGTAACTTTTTTAAAAACATGCGCTCGGCTGTTACACAACGGAAGGTATTTTCATCATTTAAAACTTTGCATTTTTCGAGTATTGCTTCATTTTCTGCCAATGACAACACACCCCTACCCCTCTCAAGAGGGGAATTTAACAGCCAATTGTCAACAGGTACGGAATGGGGTTCTCTGCATGAAACCAACAATGCGCCTTGAGCCGGAGCAGGCAACATCCAATCTAACAGCATAGAATTTTCGGGCTTAATGCCTAATCTGTCCAATCCTGCTTCTGCAAAAATTACGGCATCAAATTCTTTGTTATGCAACTTTTGTAATCGTGTTTCTACATTGCCGCGAATGGGTTTTATCACATGATGCGGATAGCGATTTAACCATTGCGCTTTGCGCCTTAAACTGCTGCTGCCAACGGTTATTTTTTCTTGCAAAAAAACTTCCGTTGATATATTGAACACACAAACATCAAAAGGTGAACCGCGCTTTATCACTGCCGCTTCGGTTATTCCCTGCGCCTGCACAACAGGAACATCCTTCATGGAATGAACGGCAATGTCAATGCGGTTTTCGAGCAAGGCAACATCCAATACTTTTGTAAAAATTCCCTGCACACCTATTTCATAAAGCGGTGTGGTAAAATTTATATCGCCATCACTTTTTATTGATACTAATTCACTTTCGTGTCCAAGTTTTTGCAACAAATCTTTTACATGATTTGCTTGCCATAAAGCCAATTTGCTTTCGCGTGTGCCGATGCGGATTGGGGGAGATACCATCAGTTCAGATTTTGAGGCGTACTCAGGTTCTGCATCGCCTTTAAAAAATCGGAAACATGGTTGTTTTCTTCCCTTTCCATCGGATATAATTCCTGCAAAAAATTATCCATCACCTCTTTGGATATATCTTTTTCGGGATCTTCATAAAACTCTCCATAGGCACAGATTGGTGAGAAAGACGGAGGGTCGGAAGGCATCTCGTAAAGATGTCTTTGTATAATCAAAAATGCTGCGGGCAACTCCTTTTTCCGGTCGTTTAAATTTCGCTCGAACGCAAAACTCAAAACATCAATATCCAACAATTGCACTCCTGTTTTTGCAATGGAAATATCTACATTTCCCGGCTGCGACAAATCGGCTATCCATTTAATTTTTGTTTTGGAAAGCTGCTCTGCGGTTATCAGAATTTTCGGAGCGGAGGTTGCAACAAAAAGCAATTCGGCATCTTTTAAAACGCTTTTCAAATCAGATTCTTTGGCATAACCGATATTATGCTTTTCAGAAAGTTCGCGCGATTTTTTTACGGTTCTGTTTACCAAAACCACATCGTTTGCATCGGTGTATTTCATCAGGTAATTCACCAAATTTTTACCGATTTTGCCGATGCCGTAAACCACAATTTTTTTATCGCGCAACGAACCGAATCTTTTCTTGGCTTCATTCACCGCCACCGAAGGATACGACACAAAGCCTTTGCAGATATTGGTTTTTGTTTTCACTTCCTTTGAAACCGCCTGCGCTTTGATTACCAGTTCGCTCAACTCGCTTCCCTCTTCCAAACATTTGTATTGCCTGGAAACCTTTGCCGCATCGCGCACCTGCCCTGAAATTTCGTAATCGCCAAGCAGGCGCGAATCCAAGCCGGAA
Source organism: uncultured Chitinophagaceae bacterium (assembly GCA_964605875.1). Taxonomy (GTDB): domain Bacteria; phylum Bacteroidota; class Bacteroidia; order Chitinophagales; family LD1; genus UBA7692. The sequence continues at coordinate 16,068 of CAZSEG010000003.1, read as the reverse complement.
GCCACTTTAAACAGATGCTGCGCAACTTTAATGCCAAAAAACAATTGCGCTTTTTTCAGAAACCGCAACGCCAAATAATTATTCTCGTCCATCAAGATAAGACTTGAGTAAAGCTGCCAGTCGCGGCAATAAATTTCAAAGCGGTTGCAGGTTTTGAGTACAAAAATTTCATCGCACTCAAAATCGGCACAGGCATTGTAAAAAGTTTTAGGCTCGAATTTCTGAATGAAATTCATCAGTTCTTCATCCTTGCTTATTTCTTCAAATTTTATGCTTGCGGCAACTAACATTTTTATCGTTTATGCAAATGTAATGGATAGAATTGCTACGCTTCAATTTTCAGCCCGTCATACGCTAAAAAAATTCCTTCGGGTAAAAGTTTTTGCCGCGCTTCGTGTAAACCCGCTTGATGGCTCATGTGAATAAGATAGGCGCGTTCGGGTTTTATTTCATTCACAAAATCAATCGCCTGCGCAAAAGTAAAATGCGAATAATGTTCATCATCGCGCAGGGCATTTACTACCAATGTTTTTACATTTTTCAATTTACTTTTTTCTGTTTCATTGATGGTTTTGCAATCGGTGATGTAAGCAAAATCTTTGATGCGAAAACCTTTCACGGGCATCCGCGCATGAAGCACTTCAACAGGAATAATTTCCAAATGACCGATGGAAAAAGGTTTGTTTTCTATGCGCACAAAATTGAGTTGCGGCAGGTATGGATAATCCGTTTTTGCTGCAAAAACATAAGGATGTAATTCGCGTATTCCCATTTCGGAAAAAGCATCGCAGTAAATATCAATTGCTTTTTTCATCGTAAAATTTAATGCGCGGATTTCGTCCAAGCCGCCAATGTGGTCGCGGTGCGGATGTGTGATTAAAACCGCATCTACTTTTTCGATTTTTTCGCGTAGCAATTGCTGACGAAAATCGGGACCTAAATCAATTACAATTTTCAGATCTTCATCTTCAATCAATGCCGCGCAACGCAGGCGATTGTCGCGCGGGTCGGGGCTTTTGCACACTTCGCATTTGCACCCGATGAGCGGAATGCCGGCTGATGTACCTGTGCCAAGAAATGTGATTTGCATGATTTACTATTTACAGATTTACCATTTACAGAATTACATATTTGAGAGCGGCTGTTAAATCCGTCAATTGTCAATCCGTCAATCTGTAAATTATCTTATCCAAACAAGGTTTCTGCTTTTTCCGAAACTATTTTGTTGTAAAGACTTTTTACATCATCACTCATTTCTTCGGTATGCAATTCGATGTCTGTAAGAATTTCCATCAGGCTGTTAATCTTTGCCTCGATGTCGTGGAACTTGTTGATGACCACCACCCGCTTGCTTTCAAGAATACAATAGCCGTTGTTGAAATTTCCTTTTTCGTAACGCACGGTGTAGCCTCCTTCGTGAAAAACTTCTTCCACTTTTTTCAGTAATGACGGATTGTATTTGAACATTGTTATTTACGTTAAAGTTGCGCTGCCTTAATTCTAATAAGCTAAACTTGCAAACAAAACTAATCATTAAGCGGCATGAACAGATGGTGGAAAAAACAAACACTGTGGATATTTCTTTTTCCTGCGATGGTAATGGCGCAGGAAGCTCCTGTTTTCAGGTTCGATTTGAATAAAAAGAAAAACCAGGAAAGCGAACAAAAAAAGGAGGAAACACCACCACCCGCGCCCGCTTACGGCAGCGATGAGGAGGACGAAGAGAATGAGGTGAAAAAAGAAAAAAAGAAAAAGGTGGTAAGCGAAAAACCTGCAACACCTAAAAAAGTAATTGAGCAGCAGGAAGAAAAGCCCGACTTCCGTAACGGTTTGTTTAAAGGCTTGTTTATTGCAGGTTTAAATGCCACGCAAATTGATGGCGATGAGGGCTACGGCTACAACTATCTTGGGGCGCACGTTGGCGTTGGCGCAATGGTGAAGTTTCATAAGAATATGAGCGTGAGCATGGAAATTTTATATTCCATGAAAGGTGCGCAGCGAAGGTTGTTTGGCAATATGCAGGCGGATAGCTCATTCAAAATAGTGCATGATTATGTGGAAGTGCCTTTGTTGTTCAGTGTGCATGATAAAAAGTTGATAATGGCGAGCGTGGGGCTTTCGGCTGCCTACATGGTGCGCAATAAATTAATGCTGAATGGCATTGATTACACCAACCCCGAATCTACCGCGCCTATTCCATCGGCATTTATGATTGAACCGAAACGCTTTGATTTAAGCGCGTTGATTGGTTTGCATTTTATCATCAAAGAGCAATTTGCATTGGGTGCAAGGTTTAGCTATTCGCTGTTGGGCATTCGCCCCGCTTTGCCCGGCTCGCGCGTGAGAAATCAATACAACAATGTGTTGAGTTTTCGGTTCATGTATATTCTGAGTGCGAAGAAGAAGTGAGCAAGCTATGATTACACAAGTGATGATTACACGGATTACAAGATTACGCAGATTTAAAAACATCGCTATCGCACTAATGTTACGCTGCCTGTTTTGCTGAATTTTTTATTGTTGAGATACACCACCTGCACGTAGTAAACGTATGCGCCCGGCTCTTGCATTTCATTCTTGAAAAAGCCGTTCCAGCCTTGTGTTTGCTCGGTTGATTCATAAACCTTTTCGCCCCATCGGTTGAATATTTTCAAATCGAAATCGCGAATGTTCAAGCCATAAACAAAGAACTTATCGTTTACGCCATCGCCATTTGGCGAAAACATATTGGGTATAAAAATTTCGGGATTCGCTTCGGTAAAAACGGTAACAGAACTTTTTGCGATGCAGCCTTTGTTGTAAGTTACAATCACTTCGTAATAGTTCTCATCATTGTAAGAAGTAACAACAGGATTCGCGCAATCCACACAACTCAAACCTTGCTGTGGCGACCAGCGATATGCTGTAATCGAACTTTTTGGATACGGACTAATCACCACATCCAACAAAACTTTTTCACCAACATTCACGGTTGTATCCTGCGGCAAAACTTTCAGCACAGCATTTTCAGGTTGCGGAATTTCTATAACAATAGTAGTGTCGCAACCATTATTGTTTACAATATAAATTGAATAAAAGCCTGCGCCCAGCTTCGTAAAACTTCCCATTGAATTGAAGTTGCCGTCATTATTCAAACTGAATTTAAAAGGCGCATTTGCAGATTCCAAACCGCGAACGGCAATGCTTCCATCCTGATATGCAGAGCCGTAGCACGAAGGCACTTCTACGATATAATCATATTCATCTTTTGGTGGCGAAACTACCGTTGCCTGCGCATCGGCACTGCAATTATTGGCATCTGTTACACGCAAAATATATGTTGCAGGCGAAAGATTTTTCACCGTATCAAATGGTATTGATGAGAAATAAAACTGGTCTTTGGAATAAGCGAAGTTGTAAGGCGGTGTGCCGCCAAAAGCATAAGGAATCAGCTTGCCATCCCACAGCCCGATGCAGGTTTCGCGAATAGCAAATGCCGTTGCGCGAAGCGTATCGGGTTGAGTAATATTTTTTGAGAAAGTATGTGTGCAGCTATTCGCATCTGTTACAGTTGCTACATAATTTCCCGATGATAATTGTGTAGCATTTTGAGTTATTTGATTGTTGCTCCATGCAAAAGTATATGGCGCAGTTCCTCCACTCGGATTGCTGCTGATGCTGCCGTCATTTCCACCAAAACATTTTACATTAACCACACTCGGATTTGATTGCAATAAAGTTGGTTGCTGCAATGTAATACTTGAAGTTGATGTGCAGTTATTATTATCAGTTACAGTAACGTTAAATGCAGCAGCATTCAGATTAGTAGCAGTATCTGATGTTTGATTATTACTCCATAAATAAGTAAATGGATTGATGCCATTATTTACCTGAACAACTGCTGTTCCGTCATTACCGCCAAAGCATGAAACATTTTTTACAACAGAAGCAGCAAGCGAAATTTGAAGCGGTTGAGCAATAACAAAACTTACTTGCTTGCTGCATTGATTGGCATCAAAAACTGTTACTGCATAGCTTGCAGCAGGAATATTTTGTATGTCAGATTGCGAAGTTGAATTACTCCAGTTGAAGGTATAGTTTGGTGTGCCTCCGCTTGGAATAACTGTTGCACTGCCGTTGTTTCCACCGAAACAAGTAACGTTGGTTGAAGCAGTATCTAAAAGCAATTCAGTTGGTTGGGCAACAACAAATGCAGTGTCTTTCAAACATCCTTTTGCATCCGAAACTGTAAGCGCATAATTACCGATTGAAAGGTTTTGAATTGAGTTGTTATTTGCATTTGCAGGCTGCCAGTTGTAACTGTAATTTGGAGTTCCGCCAACTACCTGAACTGAAATATTTCCATCGCTTCCGGCAAAACATTTTACATAATTTACTATCGCATTTGCGAATTGCAAAACATCGGGTTGAGTAATAATTTGGTTTGCCGTTGCAGTACATCCGTTTGCATCATTTACCGTAACAGAATACACGCCAACCGGCAATTGAGTTTGAGTTGCGGCATCAGGCGCGCCATTGCTCCATTGATAATTATACGGTGAAATTCCATTTGCAGGAATCGCCAATAAATTGCCATCGCTGCCGCCAAAACAACTTACGTTGGTTGCATTTAATTGTGTTGTGAAACTGTAAGTATTTACAAGCACAGAATCTGTTTTGATACAGCCCACACTCGATGCAGTAACAAGATATGTTGTAGCTGTATTTGGCGTAGCAACAGGGTTTGCAATGTTTGAAAAATTCAATGTAGCCGATGGCTGCCATGAGTAAGTAACTGCGCCTCTGTTGCCCGCAACAACAGCATTCAATTGTGCGCTGTTGCCCGAACAAACTGTTGTGTCATTACCTGTGTCCACCGTCATTGCATCATCCACCACAACCAAAATTGAATCCTGCGCAGCACAACCTTTATTGTAAGCAGTCAGCTTATATAATTGAGTTGTTGAAGGTGTGATTTGTGTGTTGATTGAATTTCTGTTGCTCACTGCATTTGCACCAACAGATGGCGACCATGCAACAGAATCATACGCGCCACTTTGCAGCACAAAACTCAACTGCACCTGAAAATTCGGACAAACCGTATCCTGCGAACGAGTGAGCGTAAACTGCGGAGGCTGCGCCACAACAATTTTCACGCTATCATATAACGGACATCCGTAACGGTTGCGCACTTCCACTTTATATTCAGTAGTTGATACAGGTGTTGCAGTTGGTTTTTGAATGGAAGAATCATTAAGTGATACCGCAGGCGACCACACAAAAACAAACGGAGATTCAGATGCGCTATCCACCACGCTTAGATTTAAAAATGCAGATTGATTCACACAAATTGTATCATCCAATCCTGCATCAATAGAGAATCTTGCTTTGGCAGTGCGCGCAATTACAACCATGTCTGTATCGGCTTTGCAGTTCATCACCTGCGTGCGCAAATACAACTGAACCGTATCTGCATTCATGGCGCTTGGCACAAACATCGGGTCATAGATATTTGGATTTGAAACCAACTGTGGCGGAAACCAGCTATAAGAAAACAACTGGCTCCAAGGGAAATCCGTAGAAGCAGAACCATTCAGTTGAAAAGTTTGATTGGGGCATAAATTCGTATCGCGCCCGGCATCAGCCGCAATTTCATCATAGATATAAATTGCCGCGCTGTCAATGTAATCGGTAGTACAAGTTCCTTTTAAATAAATGCCGATTTTTTCTTTGCCTTCCGCAAGATTATCCTTGATAGGAATAATCGGAAGATTCACAAAAACAACACCCGCAGGAACAACAACCGAATCGGCAATAAACTGATAATCCACGCCATTTATTGCCGTGCCCAACACATCAAATTTAATGGTAGTAGGAATGTTGTAAGCCGTATCCAATTCAAAACGAAAACCACCCTGATTGCAAGCGGGGTCTTCAAAAATATCGGCAGTGTCTTGCGCTAACGGAACGTTTGTAAATGATGTAACCGAAACGGAATTTGATTTAATAGTTGTAAGAAAAACACCGGAATCATAAGCACCATCACCCACATCCTGAATGGCAAATTTTAAGTGATAATTTTCGCATGGAATTACAGCCGCTTTTGCAAGAATCGGAACCGTCATTCCGTCCATCACGAAGTTATTTGCGTTGTTTGTTTTGTAAAATGCCGAATAATTTTTTGACTCTCCGGGCTTGTTGCAATTGCCACCCGAAGCCGAAGAACCTGCAACACCCGGATTCACTGAATTGATTGCTACGGCAAGGTTTGTGCCGGGAATCAGCGCAATATTTGTTTTGTTGTATGTGCCGCCACCGGGTTTGTTTCCCGTAAGAAAAAATGCAAATACATCATTGAAATTGCTGCACACATATTCGGGATATTCTTCGGATGCAAACACAAAATTAAATTCAATGGTATCGCCCAACGGACGAATGTCAAACTCCAAAACACAGGCATCATAATTTGTATTATTCACCAGAGCATCCAAGTCGGGGTCAGACGGAGAAAATAAAAAATCGCCCATGTAACTTGCAGCAGGTTGTATTAAATTAGAAACGCTTCCCGTAGCCAGCACAACTCCTGTATTCATACCGACAGCCGGCAAGCCTCCGTTGAAAGTTCCCGATGCGCTTGCAGCGCAATTGAGCGTGATGTTAGAAAGCGAAACGCCTTTGCCTGTAAGGTTTTGCGCCAACTGCACAGCATTACTGTTTTGTGCAACACTAAACTGTGCTTCAATATTTTTCGATATAAAAAATTGAAGTACAAGACAAACCCCTAAAAGTAATTTAGTCCGCCTGCCCATCTGGTGCGATAAAGCTAAAAGAAAATTTATTTCAAGATGAAATTATAGAATAAACCGTTGTGATAACAATTCAACTACACATCCACATTCACGCTCACCTCCACGCTTTTAAATTCCTTTATCAGTTTCATTTCATCAATAATGTTGCGCAGGTCAATTTTCATTTGCGGAACGGAAACCGTTTCGTGCGTTGGTTTCACTAAAATTTCGCGCAGGTAATAATTGTTGATTTTGCTGACGAAAGGAATTGCGGGTCCCAAAATATTTGCCTTCACATTTTTCCTGAAATTATTGGTAAGCCACAGCGATGCCTGTTCCAACGGTTTCAAATCCTTGCAACGCAAAGTAAACTCTAATAGTTTGGTAAAAGGAGGATAAGCAAATTGTTGTCTTGCAATTATTTCAGTTTCAAACAGCGCACGGTAGTTGTGTTGCAACACCCAAAGAATCACGGGATGCGTGGGATTGGAAGTTTGAATAATCACTTTGCCGTCATTGTCTTTTCGCCCCGCTCTGCCGCTCACTTGTGTCATCAGTTGATATGCGCGTTCCGCGCTGCGATAACCGGGATGATAAATCAAACGGTCGGCATCCAAAATTCCCACTAAACCAACGTTATCAAAATCCAAGCCTTTGCTCACCATTTGCGTTCCAACTAAAATATCAATCTCGCGGTTTTCAAAAGAGGCAATCACATTCGCAAAACCGTGTTTGGTGCGCATAGTATCCAAGTCCAAACGCGCCACGCGCGAAGCGGGAAACAACTCCGTAATTTCTTCTTCAATCTGCTCCGTTCCCTTGCCGCCAATTTCGAGTGTTGGGCTTCCGCAGCTTCTGCATTTTGTGTCGGGCTTCATGCTGAAACCGCAGTAATGGCAAATCAGTTTATGCTGAAATTTGTGATAGGTTAAACTCACATCACAGTTCTTGCAGCGATACACAAAATCGCAGGTGGAACATTGCTGAATTTCCGCATAGCCGCGCCTGTTCAAAAACAAAATGATTTGCTTTTTTTCATTCAGTTGCGCGGTAATTTCTTCGGTAAGCTCTTTTGAAAAATTGCCATGCACTTCTTTTTTCTTCTTCGCTAATTTCATGTTCACCACCTGAATTGCAGGTAAAGAAGCATTGCCAAACCGCTCATTCATTTCCACTAAAGCATACTTATTTTTTTCGGCATTAAACATACTTTCAACCGATGGCGTTGCGCTGCCCAAAATAACTTTCGCGCCCGATTGCTGCGCCAGCATCAAAGCCGAATCACGCGCCTGATAGCGCGGTGCAGGATCTTGTTGCTTGTAAGAAGAATCATGCTCTTCATCCACCACAATCAAGCCGATATTTTTGAAAGGAAGAAACAAAGCGGAACGCGCACCCAGCACAATTTTGTATTCGCCATTCAACACTTTGTGCCAGATTTCTACACGCTCGTGCAGGTTGAATTTTGAATGATAAATACCGATTTGATTTCCGAAAAATTTCCGCAAGCGGTTGATGAGTTGCGCAGTCAAAGCAATTTCTGGAAGCAGAAACAAAACCTGTTTTCCGGCATCAACAATTTCTTTCATCAACTCGGTGTAAACTACTGTTTTGCCACTGCCCGTAACGCCTTTCAGCAGCACAGTTTGCTTTTCCTTAAATGCTTGCTGAATTTCATCAACGGCTTTCAGTTGCATTGCGTTTAGTGTTGCAATTTCAACCGCTTCTGTTTGAAAAATTCCAAGCCTTGAAACCTCCGATTTCAGTTCAACAAAAACATTTTTTTCAGTCAATCGCTTCAACACCGAAGCCTCGCAGCCGCTTAGTTGCAGCAACTCTTGCTTCTTTATGAATGTGGTTTTTTTCCCTAACTGATTGTAGGCCAAAAGCAATTCCACCTGCTTGGGTGCGCGTTGCAATTCCTCATACAATTTTTCCAGATTATCATCATTGCGAAAACGCTCGTGCAGCTTCACAAACGTTTCATAACGCGGCTTGTATTTGTATGCCATTTCTTCTTTAGAAATGGCAATGCCCCAATTAAAAAGTGTGCGCAATGATGGATAAACATTTCTGCGCTGCAACAATTCCTGCACATCGGGAACAGATAATTCCGCCCTGTGTTTTAATGCCTGAACAATGGTAAATTCCTGCTCATTCAAACTTTCAAAATCGCCATCGTAATATTCATTGAAAAAGAT
>CAZSEG010000003.1:0-7090 GCA_964605875.1 uncultured Chitinophagaceae bacterium | reverse complement strand
GTTTCGCTGTTCAGCTTCAAACCGCTTGGCAGCGCAGCATTCATTACTTCACCAATGTTGCACATATAATACGCGCTCATCCATTGCCAAAACGTAAGCTGTGATGGAGTAACAACGGGCGTTTCATCGGCAAGCGTTTCAATCAGCCGCGTTTGAAATGCGGGCGGATTATGATGAATGGCGGCAACAATTCCGGTATAAAATTTATTGGTTTTGAAAGGCACAATCACGCGATGCCCTACGCGAATAAATTCCACCAAATCTACGGGAACGGTATATGTGAACGGACGTGGCAAAGCGAGCGGCAAAATGACATCGCAATAAGTAACGGTTGATTGCACGGGGGCAAGATAAGAAGGAATGGGTTTCTAAAAATACAATCGAGTGTAAGCAGTTATTTGAAGTGTTAGTCGTAAATATCTTTTCTATGCCCAAGCATAATTACATCAACAATCAGTTGGGCATCTATGATGTCATAAATAACACGGTAGTTGCCTACTCTAATTCTGTAACCATCTCTTCCCTTTAGTTTTTTATGTCCGTAAGGTCTTGGATTTTCTTCTAAATCACCGATGGCATCAATGATTGGCTGCGCAATGCTATCAGGAATTTTATCTAATTGCTTTTGTGCTTTTTTAGATAATACTACCGTGTACTTAGGCATTTTTCGCTTTTCTGTTTTTTACATATTCAGAAAACAAAATGCGCTCTCCTGTGTCAGTTTTTTTTGCATCATCATATAATCTGATGTCTTCCAAATCTTCAAGCTCTTCCATAATTAAGTCAAACTCTTTTTCCGGAAGAATAACCAATTTAGTGCCTGCGGTGTCTGTGATATATTGCGGATGAACAGAAATCATAATTGTACTTTTACCGTTTTAGTATTAAGCGAATTTAAACAAAATGAATTTACTTTTTACCGACAATCAAATTCACTATTCCAAATAAGCCCTTCCCTTCCCTTTTACAAATTCCACGCGGATGTGTTCTTTCATGGTGGTGGAAAGCGAAAGCCCGACAAAATCAGAGGCTACGGGAAAGTGGTTATGTTGTCTTTCCACTAAAATAGCTGTTTTAATTTTCTTTGGTTGAAGGTGCATAAAAGCATGAAGCGAATAGAACATTGTTCTGCCGGTGTTGCCTACGTCATCTGCCAGCACAATCGTTTTTCCATTCAACAAAGTATCTTTTTCAATGCTTGTTTTGATTTCCTGAACATTGGGTTTCAGCTTATCAATTGCAAGTGATGAAAGATGCACTTTTTGACCTTCAATTTTTTCGATTGCGGCTTTCAGTAATTTGGCAAACTCATAGCCGTTCGGCTCAATGCCAACAACGAAAATTTCTTTATCGTCATAGCAATCTTCCACTATTTCGTAAGCCATGCGCGTAACTTTTTGCTTGATGGCTGCATCGTCTAAAATCTGAACTTGTTTTTGCGGCATGGGGCGAAGATAGAAGAATCAATTATTTGGAATTATCACATCGCAAAACAATTCCCTTACATTCGCTTTCCGCTTCGGTAATAATTTTGAAACTTATTGCTTACAAAGCGTGTTTTAATTACAAACAGTCTTGAATGGAAACAACAGCATCTGTTACTGCAAAAAATATTTCGCCCGATAGAAAAAGAACCAATCTGTTTCGCGCTCCCGAACAAGCTACCATCGGCTTTTTATGTCGCTGGATGCCTTCTTGGGTTTCATCAGATTTGCTCACATTTATAGGTTTGGCAGGCAGCATTATTGTGTTTGCGGGTTTCTTTTTTGCAAAGTTCGACAACAACTATCTCGCGCTTTCCATCTTTGGTTTTGCCGTGCAGTGGTTTGGCGATTCGTTGGACGGGCGCATCGCTTATTACAGAAATATTCCCCGCAAATGGTATGGATTTTCTTTAGACATGAGCATGGATTGGATTTCCACCATCTTCATCGGCTTGGGTTTTTATTTTTATTTAGAAGAATCTTACAAAGTGCTTGCATTTACTTTTGTTACCGCTTATGCGTGGACAATGTTGCTCGCTCTTTTGAAGTATAAAGTTACCGGCAACTACGCCATTGATTCGGGTTTGTTTGGTCCTACGGAATTGCGCATCGGAATCTGTTTGGTGTTGTTGGGCGCAATTTTTTATCCGCAAACATTGACCATTTTTGCGGTTGTAATTAACCTGTTTGTTTACGGCTTAAACTGTGTTGAATTTTACAACGTATTGCAACTCGGCAATGCACGCGACCGCGAAGAAAACGCCAAGAAAAAATCGTAAGCAAAACTAAACTTTACAGGGTTTAAAACCTGTAAGGTTCCGGCAATGAAAAACCGTTTCCGCATTTTTTTTAAAGCTCAGTTATCTGCATTTTTCGGAGGCATTGCAGATTACCTCATCATGATTTTGCTCACGGAATATGCAGGCATTTTCTACACTTATTCCATCATGATTAGCGGTGCGCTTGGCGCAGTTGTCAATTTCTCGTTGAACCGCTATTGGACTTTCAAAAGCGTGGACGAAAAAAAACGCACCCAGTTGGCGCGTTTTATTTTTGTTGTGCTGGGCAGCATCGCATTAAAAAGTTCCGGCACTTATTTGATTACCGAATATCTCAACTTAGATTATCGCATCAGTCGCCTGTGTGTGGATGCGGTTGTTTCGCTCGGATTTAATTTTACGATGCAGAAATATTGGGTGTTTAAAAATACTTGAAATTAAAATCAGGGGTTAAATCAGCAACCGATTCAACCATTAGTTTAATCACCTGCTCTACATCTTTTTGCGCCACCAACTCAACAGTGGTGTGCATATAGCGCAACGGCAGCGAAATCAAAGCCGAAGGAATACCACCTTTGGTGTAAGCCCAAGCATCAGTATCTGTGCCCGAAGAGCGCGAAGCTGCATCCAACTGGTAGTCTATACTATTTTTTGCAGCGGTGTCGCGCAGGTGTTTCAGCAACTTGTTATGAACGGCAGGCGCAATCGTCAAAATTGGTCCTTTGCCGCATTTGTAATCGCCATCTACATTTTTGTCAATCATCGGAGTGGAAGTGTCGTGCGCAACATCGGTGATAATGGCACAATTCGGATGAATCGTATGCGCAATCATTGCCGCGCCATGCAAGCCTACTTCTTCCTGCACACTGTTTACTATGTATAAACCGAAAGGCAATTTTTTACCGCTTTCTTTCAACACTCTTGCTGCTTTGGCAATCATGAAGCCACCCATGCGATTGTCTAACGCGCGTCCACCAAAGTAGCGGTTGTTGAGGGTGAAAAATCCATCCTGAAAAGTAATTACCGTTCCGGGATGAATACCCAATTCTTTTACTTCCTCTGCCGAAGTGCAGCCGCAGTCCACAAAAATGTTTTCAACTTTTGGCGGTGTTTCGCCACCATTGGTAGTTTTGCGTAAGTGAATGGCGGGCCAGCCGAATACACCGGACACTTTACCCTTTTCGGTGTGAACCCACACGCGCATGGATGGCGCAATGTGGTGGTCGCTGCCTCCGTTTCTGCGCACATACAACAAACCTTCCGCAGTGATATTTGCCACAAACCACGAAATTTCATCGGCATGTGCTTCAATCACCACTTTGAAATCAGCTTCGGGATTTACCACTCCGTAAACCGTGCCGTAATTATCTACGTGATATTCATCTATTGCCGGCTTCAAATATTCTAACCAAACTTTTTGCCCTTCTGCCTCAAAGCCTGTAGGCGAATAGGTATTAAGATAGTTCTCTAAAAAACTCAAATCTTCTTTGCTGAAGAAATTAGCGGTTTCTGACATTGCTTATTTTTTTACATTAAAAAAGTTTGCAAGGTTAAGGAATTACTGACGGCTTGTAAAACGAAATGTGAATATTTCTTACTTGTGTGGAATAATCACGTGAGTTATGGATTAAAACAACTGAATATTTTATTTAACCGCAACTTGTCCCGAAAAGCGGGATAGAAGCATAGTTTTTTTGATTGCACACAGAGTAGAGGAGAACACAGAGCGTTTGCTTACGCAAACTTAGGTTTCTCGCGGAGGTGCAAAGGCGCAGAGAAAATTTCTCGCAACTCGTAACCCGCAACTCATAACTCAACTAAAACTGATGACTGAACAATCCATCTCTCAGCTTTGGTTCAAACCATGTGCTTTTTGGCGGCATCACATTTCCGGTGTCGGCAATTGCCATCAGCTGTTCTAACGACACAGGATACAAAGCAAACGCAACTTTCATTTCGCCCGAGTTTACACGCTTTTCCAATTCCTGCAAACCTCTTATTCCGCCAATAAAATCTATGCGTTTGTCGGTGCGCGGGTCTTCTATGCCGAGCAATGGTTGCAGCAAATAATTTTGCAGGATGGTAACATCCAAAACGCCAATCGGGTCGTTGGAAATTATCTCCGGTTTTGCTTCCAAACGATACCAGTTTCCACCCAAATACATTGCAAATTGATGCAGTTGCGCAGGCTTAATATTTTCAACGTTGAAGTTTCCTTTTTGAACAGAAAAATGCTTTTCAATTTGGTTTAGAAATTCTGTTTCGCTCAATCCGTTTAGGTCTTTCACCGCGCGGTTGTAATCCATAATGGCAAGCTCCGAAGCGGGAAAAAGCACCGAAAGAAAATAGTTGTAATCTTCATGCCCTGTGTGATTTGGATTTGCTTCTTTGAGCCTCGCGCCTGTTTTTGCGGCAGAAGCTGCGCGGTGATGTCCATCGGCAATGTAGGTGTAGCGAATCTGATTTTCAAAAAGCTGCACAATCGTTTTTATGGCAGTGGGTTGTTCAATTTTCCAGCCTTCGTGCTTTATGCCGTCCTCTGCAACAAAACTGAAAAGTGGCGTTTCACTTTGAAATTGCTCGATGATTTTATTCACCGCAACATTGTCGCGATAAGCCAAAAAAATTGGTCCTGTGTGCGCCTGCAAAGCGTTCATGTGTTTAATTCTGTCTTCCTCTTTTTCGGGGCGCGTGAACTCGTGTTTTTTGATGATGTCATTAAAATAATCTTCCGTTGAACAACACGCCACCAAACCTGTTTGTGTTCGTCCGTTCATGGTTAAAGAATAAATGTAGAAGCAATCCACAGCTTCTTTTTGCAACACATTTTCCGCAATCAGCTTGTTGAAATTTTCTGCCGCTTTTGCATACACACTTTCGCTGTACAAATCAGTGTTTTCGGGCAAATCCATTTCGGCATGGCTGATGCGCAAAAACGAATACGGATTTCCTGCCGCCATAAGTTTGGCTTCGGCAGCATTCATAACATCATAAGGAAGTGCGGCAACTTTTGAAACCAATCCGGCAGCCGGGCGCAATGCTTTAAAAGGACGAACAACAGACATATTTGTAATTTATTTGGCGGTGAAAATAGATACTTTGGCGATTTTAGAATTTTGATTTTGGAAGTGTGGTTGAAGAATATTTTTCAATCCCTAATATTAGTGATTGCTAAAGTGTGCAAGAGGATGGTTATTTGCACCATAATAAATTCTTATGCCCGTTAACGTTTTGATTTATGATGACAATGCCGATCGCAGGGAAAGTCTTTCCATGCTGTTGCAATCCTATCCGAACTTTCATGTTTGCGGCACTTCCCCCGACTGCTCAAATGTGGTGAAAGAAGTTGCTGCGCTTCATCCCGATGTGGTGTTGATGGATATTCAAATGCCGAACGTTGACGGCTTGCAGGGTGTTAAGTTGATTAAGCAAAATTTCCCGGATGTGAAGGTGATTATGCAAACAGTTTTTGAAGATGACGATAAAGTTTTTGAAGCTATTTTAAACGGAGCATCGGGCTATATTTTAAAGCGGACTTCATCCGACAAAATTATCGAAGCCGTAAACGATGCGCTGGAAGGCGGCTCTCCTATGACACCAAGCATTGCTGCAAAAGTGCTTCACTACTTTCGGCAGCAAACCCAACCCGCCACTATGGATTACCAACTCACGGATAAGGAAAAAATCATCCTTGATTTTCTGGTGGATGGTTTGAGCTACAAAATGATTGCCAACCGTTGCGACATCAGCTATCACACGGTAAACGCGCACATCAAAAAAATTTATGAGAAGTTGCACGTTCACTCTGTAAGCGAGGCGGTGTCTAAAGCGTTGAATGAAAAGATTGTGGTGCGATAGGAAATTTATTAGTTTCAATCTGTGAGGCGCAAAAAATTCTTTCTTCTGTTGCTGTTGATTTTGTTGATGGCGCAATTGTTTGCTTCGCAAAAAAACGCTTCCTGTATTTCGCCCGAAATAAGGCTTGAAACAGATAAACATATTGAAGCCGTTGCTGCTTTAATGTCGCGCGATAATTATGATTCTGCCTACACGCTTGTTACGGCTGCTTTGAGTTTTGCCGACACCACATATTACTATGAAGGAAAGTATTTTCTCTATGCTTTTGAAAGCGAAATACTCTATTACAATTCGTTGTTCAGTCCTGCATTACACAGCAGCTACCGCGCCCTGCTTTATGCTGAAGCATTGAAAAACGACACGCTCACCGGGAGCATCCAAAATCTTATAGGATTGCTGCTCAGTAATCTTAATCAATATGACGAAGCCGAAGAACAGTTGCGGGCTGCGGTGCAAAAATTACCGTTCAATCACGGCAACCCAAACCTTTCTTACCGCTTTCATGCGGCATCCAATTTGTGTGGTGTTTTTTTGCATAAAGAGCAAGCTGATTCTGCCCTGCATTATGCAGGAAAATCATTGGCGGAAGCAACTGAACTGAAACGCTTTCGCGCAGTAGCCATTGACTATTGGAACATGGCAAAAGCGCATATCATCAGCAAAAACTACGACTCTGCTTTTCATTTTGCAACATTAGGAAAAGCCGTTGCCATACAACATGAAATAAAAGATGTGCAACTGTTTTTTACTTCGTTGGAAGCGGAAATATATTTGCTGAAAGGCAACAGAATCGCCTGTCTTGATTTGATAAAATCGGGCATATCGAAAATCGAATCGGGCGAAACGCTTACCGTTTTTTCAAAGATTGATTTTTTGAATGATGCGGCAAATTTATCCATCAAAGCGAACGACTTTTCGCTTGCCGCCAAGTCGCAGGTGTTGCTGAATAAATTGAAAAGCGAAACCGAT
>CAZSEG010000002.1:46420-66302 GCA_964605875.1 uncultured Chitinophagaceae bacterium | reverse complement strand
ATCATCCATGTAGAAGCCTACAATAGATACTTGTTTGGCTCTTGAGTTGTAAGCCGAATTTACATCCTGGTCGCTCGGACCGATGTGAAGAACTCCTGCCGGAACGAATATCATTCCATAAGGTGTTACCGGATTCCAACGCGGTCTGTCGAGTTCTCCAATCAACTGACCGTTGTATCCACCGCTGCATCCTGCGACAAATAATGTAGCTGCAATTGCTGCCTTGCCGAAGAGACTTGATAAGTTTCTCATGTTGTTTGTTTGCTTGTTTGGCTCTGTTTTGAGGAGCGTAAATATAGACACTTTTCTTATTTGCAAATAATTTCTCAAAAAAAATCTTACGGTTCACAATTTTTTTTGTTTCAGCGACAACATTTTTCGCTGTTACAAAAAACGGGGATTATGGTAATAGAATGTTTTTATCTCTCTCTTTTTTAATGGTATAATATATGCTGCGCTTACTTCGTGGCTTCCGGTATTAAAATTCCGCAAGCCGGATAAGTTTACATCATACGAATATACAAATCTAAATCCTTTTATCCAAAATCCTGCAAAAATAGTTACCGCATCCATCGAATTTCCATCGTATCCTCTAAACGAAACCCCTGTCAGAAAATTGTTTGCAATGGTTGCATTCAATGCAATATCCAATTGTGCTTTCTTAAAATCGGTCTTTAAAAATGCCGTAGGCATCAGGAAAAAACGCTTCGTAATTTTTATATCATAACCTCCGCTCACAAAAAGATTTCTTGAATAATTGTAGGCATTGCCGGGTTGAAATTTTACAACCGATGCAACCAAATGATTTACCGATGCGCCTGCAAACCACCGCTCATTATTAAAGTAAACACCGAAAGAAAAATCGGGCGCAATTGCTTGCTGCATATTTACGGGAAGCGTGCCGTCATTATGATTTACACCATTCTCATAATCACCATCAGGAGCGCGTAATTTATTACCATCCAATCCCGCCTGAATCATGCCCGCGCCAATACCTATTCCTAATTTTCCCCACTTAAATTTTCTTCTGTAATTATATTGAATACCAATGTAAGTAGAACGCAACGCGCCCGCCATATCATTCACCACGCTCAACCCCACTCCCGAACTGATTGCATGAACGGGCAGGTTCACTCCAAGAAATTGCGTGTTGATTGCATTGGGCGCAATACCCACATATTGGCTGCGATGCAAAGCATTGATTTCAACCGCATCAGCCGAGCCTGCATAAGCGGGGTTGAAAATGGCGCGGTTATACATATAATGACTGAACTGCGGTTCGCTTTGCGCCATTAAGCTATTGCCGATAAACAACAACATCAACAGTACAACAGTATATCCGATATATTTTGAAAAGCTGACTACCATTACCGAAACTCTTATCCGTTGTTTAAACCACGAAGCTAAGTAAATATTTGTGCCGAACTGAAATTTATCAGGATAAGGTAGGATTGAAAAAATATCCCTCGCAGGATGATTCATAGTCGAGCATTTTCTAATCCTGTAAAACCAACTACAAAAACTTTTTAAAAAGAAAAATGGGCTGCGACATACTTTGGCGCAGGTGGCGCGTACTTTTGCACCCGAAGCAAAAAGGAAAAAGTATGAAAGCAAGAAAAACAGACATTACGCAACTGCGTACTGCAAGTGCAGATTTCAGCCAAACAGAAAGAAGAAATATAATTGGATTTAAAGCAGCATAAGACTATGTACAATGTAACATTCAATGATATAAACAACATTTCATCTTGGACAATTGAGCAATTGCAGGAAGAAATAGAAAAGATAAGAACAGAAAAAACAAGATTGGTTGCTGAACAGCAATACGAATTAGCTGCACGACTGCGCGACAGAGAAAAGCAATTGCATCTGGAACTAAAAACAAGAGATATGGAACAATTAAAGGATAGTCTTTTTGATAAAACTCAATAAACAACTATGCCATTCTACGACATATCCAAAATTTCTGCTTGGTCAATTGAAAAATTGCAGAAAGAAATAGAAATGATAAGAACAGGAAAGATAAGATTGGTTGCTGCACAGCAATATGAATTAGCTGGACAACTACGCGCCTGCGAAAAAGAACTGCTACAGGAATTAGAATTGCAAAATAAAAGTAAATTACATTCAGAACAGAAAATAGAGAGTATGAAAAAAATAAAAAGTGAAAATTTTCACTTAGAGGGCTGTGATAAATTTGAATTGTCTGATTTTTTTAGAAAAATATTTGTGCAATTTGAAAAGGAATTAAACCAGTTAAAAAGAAATTTTTATGAATATCCGTCAAATGAAGATAGCGTTTTTGACTTAAACGAAAGAGCTTGGGTTGGGTTATTCAATAACGCACTTATTAACGCATTCAAAACAAAAATAACAACGTTACAAGAGTATTCAGTGTATTTATCAAATAAAAAATCAACGGGCAGAGCCGATTTAGTAGTACGTTGGAAAAATGAAAAAAAAGAGATTTCCATACTATTTGAAGCCAAACGTAGTGGTGATATAAATAACATTAAAAAACTTAAAGAAGAAGAGAATTATTCAGTACCCATAAAGCAAGCCAAAAGGTATTATGACACTGATATAAATTATTTCAGAAATCATGAAGTTTATATTGTTTCTATCTTTTTTGGAAGAATAAAAAATAACAAAAAGGAAAGTGTTTTGAACGAAGCAAAAAAAATATACACAGAGGATTGCGATTTCTGCGCCTTATACTATCAAGGCGAAAATGATGGTGCTTGGGTATATGGTAGAATCGAACGACAACAAAACAATAACCCATGTCCAAACGCGAATCCATAGCACGTTACAGTTTAATTATTCAAAAACTGCGCTCGCAATCTGCGTTTCCCTTTACAAGGATTTTATTACTTTTGGGATTAAGCAAATAACGAAGAATGAAGACCGCAGATATAAATATGAATTTGGTTGACAGCTACTACACGTTGCTGAAAAGCCTAAGTCCCAACAACAAATTGGAGCTTATTGCACGACTTTCAAAATCAATGAAAACTACGAAAAAGAAGAAAGAAGATACTTCTTTAGACACATTATTTGGCTCTTGGGCTTCCGAGCAATCGGCAGATGAACTTGTTCGGGAATTAAAACAAGCAAGAAACTTTAACCGTCAAAGAGAGGAATTGTGAAAAAGTATCTTCTCGACACCAATATTTGTATCTACTTCCTCAAAGGACAATTTGGTTTACACAACAAAATCAAGGAGATTGGGGAAGAGAATTGTCTTTTATCCGAAATTACGATTGCCGAATTAAAATTTGGTGCTGAAAACAGTGTACAAAAGGAAAAGAACAGAAAAAATATTGCGGAATTTCAAACCAAGTTTGACATTCTTCCAATTTTTCCTGCACTTGACATTTTTGCAAAAGAAAAAGCCCGACTAAAAACCAAAGGCAGAATATTGGACGACTTCGATTTACTTATCGGTTCAACGGCTATTGCCAACAACCTTACTTTGGTAACAAAAAACGTCAGCGACTTTGACCGACTTAATGGAATTATTATTGAAGATTGGACGGCACTCTAAAAATACCATAACATTTTACTGAAAATTTTTATCCAAAAGGAAAATCTTCGGACAGAAATATAATTTTTGCGTACGACATAGATTGTCGCAGTCGGTTTTCATCTTTGCTCAAAAATTAATTATGTCCAAACGCGAATCCATAGCACGTTACAGCTTAATCATTAAAAAACTGCGCTCGCGCCCCGCTACCTTTCAGGAAATTTCGGATTATCTGGAATTGGAATCTGAAATTCAGGAATACAATTTCAATATTTCGCAGCGCACGTTTCAGCGCGATGTAAACGACATCCGTTCCATATACGGCATCAATATTCAGTACGATTTTTCGCGCAAGGTTTATTTTATTGACCTTGACCAACAACCCGAAGTAAGCGAGCGGATTATGGAAGCGTTCGATATGTTCAATGCGCTGAATGTTGCAGAGCGTTTGTCGGGTTCTGTTCATTTTGAAAAACGCAAGCCACAGGGAACAGAAAATTTGCATGGACTGCTTCATGCCATTAAAAACAAGCTGCAAATCAAATTTTCTTACCAGAAATTTTGGGAAGATGCACCTACCGTGCGCACTACACACGCCTACGCGCTGAAAGAGTTCAAAAACCGATGGTACGTGCTGGCAAACGACCTGAAAGATAACACCGTAAAAACATTCGCTTTAGACCGTTTGAGCAATTTAGAAATTACAAAAAAGAAATTTCAGTTTCCGCAGGGCTTTAGCGCAGATGAGTATTTCAAACATTGCTTTGGCATAGAAAAACCAATGAGCGCACAACCGCAGGAAATAATTTTGTCGTTCAGTCCTTATCAGGGCAAATACATCAAGTCATTGCCGTTGCATCACACGCAGCAAATCCTGATTGATAATGACAATGAACTGCAAATCAGGCTCACACTTTTCATCACCTTCGATTTTGTAATGGAACTCCTGTCGTTTGCCCACAACATGAAAGTGATAAAACCTAAGTCGCTGATAAAAGAAATTAAGGAAGCGCACAAAAGAGCATTTAAACTTTATGAGAGGTGAGTTGAATGATAAATTTATTTCTCCGCGCCTTGCGCCTCTGCGAGAACACAATTTTGCGTAAGAAAGCAGCTTACGACTGCGCAACACTTTTACAAAAAAATGCCTGATACAAATTCGCATCAGGCATTTGAAAATCTATAATCTGAAAATTATTTATTCGATTCTTTCAGGTAATTATCCAAGCCCACAACAATACTCGGCATACCTTCCAGTGGCGCCATCAAATGCAAGTCAAGACCTTCATCTATTATAGCATCGGCAGTGGTTTTGCCATAAGCTCCCCACCTGATTTTGAATTGCTTGAACTTGGTAAAATTTTGCTTTAAAGATGTAATTCCCGATGGACTGAAAAACAACACCATATCGTAATTTTCCAACTTGAAGTTTTTCAAATCAACAGGAACGGTTTTGTACATTACGCCTTCTGCATAATTAAAACCATTCGCCTGCATGAATGACGGAATTTCATCTTTACGAACTTCTGCACAGATGTATAAAAAACGTGTTGCATCGCGATGCTTGAAAAGCAGATTGCGCAATTCTTTGTTATTGTTCGGGTCGCCAAAAAATACTTTGCGTTTTCTGTATTGCATATATTTTTGAAGGTATAAAGCAATGGCTTCCGAAGTGCAGAAAAATTTTGTTTCCTGGCTCATTTTCACGCGAAGTTCTTCGCAAATTCTAAAGAAGTGATCTATCGCATTCCGGCTGGTGAAAATGATACCGCTATAATCATTCAATGTAATTCTTTGCTTACGAAAATCTTTACTTGGAACGCCTTCAACCTGTATAAACGGCTGGAACTTTATTTCAACTTTAAATTTTGATGCCAAATCAAAATAAGGAGACTTCAAACCTTCCGGCTGAGGCTGCGCAATGAGAATGCTTTTTACTTTTTGCTTTTGGGCTTTGGAAACAAACTCCGCATAATTTCTATCAACAGCTTTTTGCGGAATAATTGGTTTGTTGGAGGAGGGTTTCGGGGTCGGTTTGTTGTCGCTGATTTTCTTTTTGGGAAGAAAAGCAGCAGCACTTTTGGAAGTCTGCTTTACAGCTGTCTTGCCTTTTTTCAGAGTGCTGCTGCTGTTTGTAGCTTGCGCACCTTTACTTAGGCGCTTTTTTTTTGTGCAGCTTTTTTAGGAGCTGCTTTCGCTGCTGCCTTTTTAGGAGCTGCTTTTGCTGCTACCTTTTTAGGAGCCGCTTTTGCTGCTGCCTTTTTAGGAGCTGCTTTTTTTACAGCTGCTTTTTTAGGAGCTGCTTTTTTCGCAGCTGCTTTCGGAGCTGCTTTTTTTACAGCTGCCTTCTTAGGAGCTGCTTTTTTCGCAGCTGCTTTTTTAGGAGCTGCTTTTTTGGCTGTTGCTTTTGCTGCCATGTTAGGAAACAATTTTGGTTAACAATTTGGAGAAAAATAACGCGAGCGTAACTTCTCCAACACAAACATAGATAAAAAAATATTTGACGTTATTGATGATAACCTTCGATGATGTTGATAACCCGCGTATCACAAGCATCACGAGCGCAACACAACACATCAAACAGGTTGCAGCGATGATGATGCCAAAGAATTTTTCATTCAGCGCATACAACAACAACACAGCCGGAAGCATTGTCAATCCTAATGTTTGAACGATTCGCACAAAATGAAATTCATACATTGATGTTACATCACTTAAAGAAAAAACAAAACCGATGATGCGCAATGCAAGTGTCCTCAACAGCAAAAATGATGTGAATAAAATGATGAGATAAAATGTTGTAGTGCGCGATTCAACAGCAAGTGACGGAGAAAAATTTTGCAATGAAAGTTGAATGAAGAGTGCACTGCTCAATACAAAATTTGCAGTAAGCAAAAATGATGAAACAGTAATTGTATCTGTTTGTGTTCTGAAAATTTGCACCGCTCTGTTTGCGCTTGATACAGATTGCCACAACTCCTCCAAATCGTTTGCAAATGCGAGTTTCAGGTATGTTACTACAATCAGCATCATCAACAATGCGATGAATAAATTCGCACTGCTTTCTTCTTCTCTTCGCTGTTGCACATCATATTTTGTTGCAAAATTTTTATTCAACCACGATTGAATATTTGATGTAAAATGAATGAACGAATCCGCTTGCTGCATTTCATTCGTCAACTTTATTTTTTCCTGCTCAATGCGCAACGAATCTTCTTTCAGTTTCGCAATTGAATCTTCGGCAACGAGCAACGAATCAATCTGCCAATCCTGCAAAATATTTTGCTGCGCAAATAAATTTGCAGTGATGAAAAAGAAAAGAGAAAAGAGAATGTACCGCACAATCACACAGCAATTATAGGTGATAAAATTTTAGATTTAAGATGTGTTGATTTAAGATTTTCAATATCGCAGAAATGTTTGACAGTAAGCATTTCAACACATTCATCAAAAGTAATTTACGTAACCAAAATGAATTTTGCTGTTGCGAAAACTCAATTTGGAATCAGCTTTTTGTCCAAGCGCATAAGTAATTGCAAAGATGCCCGCTTTAGTTTCGAGCGATGCGCCTGCACCAAAACCAAATGGATAATCAGCGCGTTTTTTATCCAGCATATTTTCTACAACTGCTGCATTAAAGAATGTATAGAAGTAGGCATTTTTTGAAAGCAGATAACGATACTCTAAATTGAGCATGGCAAAATATGGAGTGATGATAGACTCTTCTGTAAACCCTCTTAAACTTGCC
This sequence comes from uncultured Chitinophagaceae bacterium, assembly GCA_964605875.1. Classification (GTDB taxonomy): domain Bacteria; phylum Bacteroidota; class Bacteroidia; order Chitinophagales; family LD1; genus UBA7692. The sequence continues at coordinate 59,028 of CAZSEG010000002.1, read as the reverse complement.
AAACCACCCAACCTGTATTTTTCGTTTTCAAAAATTGTGGGGCTGTGAAAAATCTTTCCTTTCAATCCTGTAAGCGCTGTCATTCGTTTTGTGATGCGCCAAAATTTTTCAACCGAAATAAAAAATTGCACCTGATAATTTCGTATGCCTATGCTATCATATAAGTATGAAAATGTTTCGCCCGTTTTTTCATCTTTCAAATCATTGATGGATGAATTTCGCTTGAGGCGTTTTTCACCTGCCGCTCCTCCAACATTTAAGTTCCAGCCCTTTGTTGGATTGAAACGGTAATCCAAATTCATATAGTTGTATTCCAATGCAAATTCATTGGTGTTTATATCAATTGCATTTGGCAATCGCCTGTTTGATATAACAAAACTCGTGTCTGTGTTCAACACAATTGTTGTCTTTTGTTTCAGCGATGCTTTAATATAATTCATACCTGCAAACTGATAACGAATACCGAAGTCCCTGTCAATATCCAGCCAACTTGTGTCGCGCTTGAACAACTCAAAACGCACATCCACACCAAGCGGCAAACCAAACAAATAAGGGAACGCAATCATTGCTTTCAGCACTTGTGTTTTGGGTAAAGTTTTATTCCATTCAATATTGAATTGCTCGCCAAAACCCAACACACTAAATAGATGCAATTTTGCTTCGCCTGTTATCAGCACCTTCTGCCCTGCCCCACCTGGCAACACACCCAAAAAGAAATTAAACACACTCGATTTTTTATTGCGCAGATAGAGTTGTGTAGTTGCTTTTTCTTTATCAAAAAGTATGGTTTGCTTTTGAGTTTGCTCAACAAATTGCAGCGCATTTATTCTTTGCTCAATTGCTTTCACTTTGCTTTCGTCATAAGGTTTGCCGCGCTTGATGCCTAAGTAGCTCGAAATAAATTTTCGCTTTACCCGCACCTTTTCCATCAACTGAATGGAATCAAATAAAAAGAGTTCGTGCTTATCTAATGCAACAACTGCCGATGGCGGCTCGGCAGAAAAACTATCCAAGTAAACTTCCGCAAATGGGTAGCCTCTGTTTTCGGCATTGGTAAGTAACCGCGATTGCAATTTTTCTATTTCTTGTATGGAAAGATTTTGTTCCTGCTTCTGAGATTTAAAACCCGACTCACGCAAAAAGGATTGCTCAACATTTCCTTTCCTTATATTAAAGGAAGAAATTTTTTGCCCGATAAAAAATCGCGCTTCGCAATTTTCGCTACTATATAATATAGTATCCAACGAAGCTGCTGCAAAACCTGCGCTCTTTATTTTCTGCAATAGTTTTGCAAGCAATGCTTGAAGCTCAAGCGAATCTTTTACCGTTGACTTGATTTGAAATTTTTTTGAAAAAAAATCCTGAGTTGTATCTGTGGCAACCAACCTCACAGTCAGCGGTTGCTGTGCGTGAACAGACACGGATACGCATAAAAAAATCAGCAGTGATAAATATCGCACCTTTCAAAAGTAAGAAAGAGAGTTGATTTGAAGATGGAGATGATTTGAAAATTTGAAGATGAATGAAAAAACCGATTTCAAACAACATATTCGCATCATGTTCACGCACGAAATGCAAATACGTGTTCGCTATGGCGACACCGATAAAATGGGTTATGTCTATTATGGCAACTATCCTTATTATTATGAAATGGCGCGTGCCGAAGCTATTCGTACGCTGGGCGTTTCTTATAAATCTATAGAAGATTCGGGTGTGGTGATGCCTGTAACGCGCATGAATATCAAATATATTCAACCTGCTTTTTACGATGAATTGCTTACCATAAAAGTTACCATTCCCGAACTGCCCGGGCGCATTATTGTTTTTAATTATGAAGTGTTTAATGAAGCAGGGAAGCGACTGAACGATGGCGAAACGAGCCTGATTTTTTTAGATACCAAAACAAATTTAGTTACCCGAACTCCTGAAGTTTTATTAGAAAAACTAAAGCCGTTTTTTGAAAAACCAATTTAACCACATAGTTACATAGATACATAGTTGAAAGAATAACCTCACCAATATCTATGTATGGCTATGAACGTTTTTTAGTAGTGAAGAAGTATAATAAACAGATAAACATAGCACCTAAATCATGTCATTTTAAAACTTGTATTTTTACTATGTTACTATGTGATTATTGTATTTAAATGTTCCTTGTGGCAATAAATATGAATGTTGAACTTTCTGTTTGCGAAAGATGTGGTGGCGGGTTTGAATGCAATCCGCAAAACATCAGCGCGTGTCATTGCAGCAGTGTTCAATTGCATGAACTGGAACGAAAATACATTGCATTAAAATATACAGATTGCCTTTGCGGTAAATGTCTGAATGAATTGAAAAAAGAATTTCTGAATATGGGTGAATACTACATTGAAAATGGTTTTTATGTTTTTACCGAAAAGTATTTGCTGAAACGCGGTTTTTGCTGCAAAAACGGTTGCAGACATTGTCCTTACGGATTTACGAAGTAGTATTATTGACGTATCTGTTATTTAGCAACGTTTGTTGTTTCTCACCAACCGTATTGATATAGTTTGCAGTATCATAAACCACGGCTGAAAAATTGTGGTTCAGTAGTAAATCATAAAATTGGTATTCTTGGGGACGCAGAGTTCTCTTTGAGAAACTCTGCTGGGAAAAAATATCCCAACGCAAGGAGAGGCGTTGAGCTTGTGGGGGGAAGTGAAGAGGGGTTGATGGGATTAAAATCATAATAAAATTAACTTATTAAAATTATGAATTTGGTGTTCTGCACCTTTTTCAGGTATATAGCAAATAAATAAAAAATATAATGTATAAAGAACACAAAGCATTTACACAAACAAGAGCTCAATCTAATCCAATATGGCGTTATATGGATTTCCATAAGTTTTTAAATTTAGTAAAAACGTCTTCTCTCTATTTTGCCCCGCTTTTAAGTATGGGAGATGAATTTGAAGGGACGGTATTTCCTGAAACAGTTGAGGAAACTAAGAATTTTTATATGGCCCAATATGGACAATCCGAGGAACAAGCAACTACAAACTCGCAGTCATTAGATTTCACCATCAAGAACCATTTGCTGCCCAATCAATTTATAAGTTGTTGGACTGTGAAAGAACAAGAATGTTTTCCCATGTGGAAACTGTATGCAAAGGATAAGTATGGTATAGCCATTAAGACAAACTTCAATTCATTATGTACTGCTTTTAATGATGAAGAAAAAGATATTTACATAGGAGATGTTCAGTATGATAGAAGCTCTCAAGATTGGCTTAAGACAGGGAATGCATTCCGCTTTGCATTATCAAAAAAAGTATTCTATAAAGAGGAGGATGAAATGAGGTGTATCATACAATCCGAAGATTTGTCTTTCCGTAAGAATCCGTTGGTGCGGGTTAATTTGAATAAACTTATTCAAGAAGTTTACATTACTAATGCCTCAAAGGAAAACGGTTATGAAAAAGTCATAGAAAACATCAAAAAGGATAATGGATTAAATTTCTCCATAAAAATCGCGGGAATTAGGGATAACTGGTTATAAAGTCCCTAACAAGACTGAAAGAAAAAAGGCGTAGATTGCTCCACACCTTTTATTCATATATCCAATTCCCTTGCCATGAAGTGCAGAGTTTGCAAACCGAACTCTGTTATTGTGGTTGATAAAATTGGTATTCTTGGGGACGCAGAGTTCTCTTTGAGAAACTCTGCTGGGAAAAAAAACCATTTTGTAAAGTATTTATCCCAATCAATATATTTGACGAGCGACTACAAGGACACTATTAAAAAAGAGAAACGAAAAATGAAATACATATTACTTCTTACACTGCTTTTTGGAATAAGAAGCGTAAGGTCGCAGAGTATTTACTTTAGTTTTAAAGACAATACACAAGCTGCATACAATCTCACAGATGTTCGCAATATTACCTTTACAGGCGATGTAATGAATCTGAATAAAACTGATGGAAGCACCATAGCATGGAACGTAAGCACCATAAACAACTACCATTTCGAGCAGGGCATATTAAGTATTAGCGAAGAAAAAAACACGACCGAATTGATTATATACCCCAACCCCGCACAAAGCAAAATAGTAACTATCGTTTACCAACAGCTAGTTGAAGAACAAGTGAATATTGGTATATACGATATGAAAGGCAATCCTATTTCAAACTGGGCGGTCGAACACAAAGATAGAGGAAGGCATGAGCTAATATGGCAGACAGAAAATATGCCTAAAGGCAGCTACATTTTGCGTTTGAGCACACACAAAGGCAGCCTTAGCAAAACCATTGTTTTACAATAAATCAATTTATCAAAACGTAGTAAAAACAACATAAAACATGAAGAAGTTGACTATATTTTCACTGCTTTTAGCAAGTTTATATACCTATAGCCAAACCATTATGAATATCTACCAGAATAATGGCAATGTGTTACAAATACCGATAAGTAGCATAGACAGTATAACATATACAATAGGCATCCCTGGTAACTTAGCTACCCTCACCACATTGACAGTAGGCAACATTACTAGCACTAGTGCTACTAGCGGGGGCAACATTAACGCAGATGGAGGTACAATGGTAACTCAACGTGGTGTATGCTGGAGTACCTATACCAACCCAACTACGGCTAATAGCAAAACAATAAATGGCAGCGATACAGGCAACTATTTTAGCAACCTCACTAGTTTAATCCCTAACACAACTTATTATGTGCGGGCATATGCTGTTAATAGTGCCGGCACGGCATATGGCAACCAGATTAGCTTTACCACAACAAATGGAGGGGGCAGTATTGTAAGTAACCCCGGGGCAGGTGTAGCTATGAATGGGTACACATACAAAACCGTAATATTAGGTAACGGCCAAGAATGGATGGCAGAAAACCTGCGCACCACCACCTATGCAAATGGCGACCTTATATCAAACGTAACAGATGCAAATCAATGGGCTAACTTAACCACAGGTGCTTGGGTCAATTACAATAATAATACCCAATACGAAAATCCGTATGGCAAGCTATACAACTGGTATGCCGTAACAGAACCCCGCAATATATGCCCAACAGGCTGGCACATACCAGCAGATACGGAATGGACAGCATTAACTGACTATTTAGGGGGGCATATTGTAGCAGGTGGAATAATGAAAAGTGTACAGTATTGGCAAAATCCAAACACCGCTGCTTCTAACTATATCAACTTTTCAGCTGTTCCTGGTGGTCTGCGTTTCGGCAGTGGTTTTTTCAGTGAGCTTGGAATTTACGGTTATTGGTGGAGTTCTACTTTGAGTAAGCCTAACTTTGCATGGTACCGTATGCTAAATTACACTGTTAGTAGTGCAAATAGAAACGATGACGTTGACGGTATTAAAGCGGGGTTTTCTGTTCGCTGCCTAAAAGATTAGTTTCTTGGATGTAACATTTTCCTTCCCAGCAGAGTGTCTTTAGCACTCTGCGTGTAATGAAGCGCAACTGCTAAACATTATGCAAAGCCTCTGGGAAACACTCTGAGAGGCTTTGTTTTTGGAGGACTGCACCAGCCACGGGAGGGCTGCGCGAGGGATGGCAGCGAAAAGCCCGGAGCGAGGAACGAGCGAGGACTTGCAGCGGACAGCCCGACCCGAGGAACGAGGGGCGCGCCATGATAGTAAAGAGACGGGAGATGGGGGACGGCTTGAATACATGGGACGAGGGGCGGGAGACGAGGGACGGCTTGAACTATTTGAAAAAAGTGATTTTAATGGGGGTGATGTTATCTGTGTAAGATTATTCTACTTTCGCGCCCGTCATGCTACTTACAGTTTATAAATCGAAAATTCACCGCGCCACGGTTACACAGGCAGACCTTAATTATATCGGTTCCATCACCATTGATGAAAACCTGATGGAAGCCGCAAATATTGTTGAACACGAAAAGGTGCAAATCGTGAATGTGAACAATGGCGAGCGCATCGAAACTTATGTAATTAAAGGCGAGCGCGGCAGCGGCATTATTTGTTTAAATGGACCTGCAGCGCGCAAAGTTGCAGTGGGCGATATTGTCATTATCATTTCTTATCTGATGGTTACGCCCGAAGAATACAAACAGCATTTGCCCGTTACGGTTCATGTGAATGCCGCTAATCAACTCACAGACTAAGCATTGAAAAAACTTCTCAATAACATCCTGAAATTTTCCCTCTCATTAGGTTTGGGATTGTTTTTGGTGTGGCTGGCGGTGCGCAACCTCACACCCGAAGATATTGCCAAGATGAAAGATGCGCTTTCGCGTACCAATTACTGGTGGTTGGGGCTTGGATTATTTGTTGGTTTTTGCAGCAATTTTTTACGCGCATTGCGTTGGCGTTTATTGCTGCAACCTATGGGCTACAATCCAAGCATTGCCAACACTGCTTATGCCGTAAATATTATGTATTTCGGCAATCTCGCTTTCCCCCGCTTAGGCGAAATATCGCGCTGCGCCTTGCTTTCGCGCTACGAAAAAATCCCTTTGGATAAAACCATCGGCACTATGATAACCGAAAGATTGGTGGATGTGATTTCACTTTTGCTCGTGGGGGTTTATCTTTTCATTTCGCAATACGATGTACTGGCAGAATATTTTGAAACTACTTTTTTCAACAAGCAAAATGTAGGCAACACTGCCTGGATAAAATGGGCGGTGTTGGGCGCAGGAGCAGTGTTTGCACTGGCAGGATGGTTTGTGTTGAAACGCTTTCGCCACAATCCTTTTTTCCAAAAAATATGGGAAAGAGTGGAAGGTTTATTGGAAGGCGTGAAGAGCATTTTACAATTGAAAAATCCCTGGCTGTTTATTTTTTACAGCGTTGCTATTTGGTTGAGCTATGCGTTGCTGGGCTATGTATGTTTCTTTTCATTAAGCGAAACTGCGGGGCTAAATTTCAACACTGCACTAGCGCAAACTTTTTTTGGCGGATTTGCCTACATCGCTACACAAGGCGGTATTGGCGCTTACCCTTTGGTAGTGCAAGCAGTAATGATGTTGTATGGTGTGGAGGGAACTATCGGCTACACTTTCGGGTGGATTGTGTGGGTGCTGCAAACTTTGCTGGTAATCGTTATGGGTTTAGGTTCTTTGGTGTTGATTGCAACTATGAATAAAATTAGCGAACCTCAAACCAATAATTAAATATCAGTAGTCTGACTAAAGTCAGACCAAGTACCTTTACAACACAAAATATTTGCTGATGTATTCCTCAAAATATTATTCTATTGATGCGTTGCTTGCCGAAGTTTCTAAATGGAAATCGCAGGGAGAAAAAATTGTGTTCACGAATGGTTGCTTTGATGTATTTCATGCGGGTCATGCTTTTATTTTGAACAAGGCAAAAACCTTTGGCGATAAACTAATTGTTGGTTTAAACAGCGATGCTTCTGTTACCAATTTTAAAGGCAATTCGCGCCCTGTAAATAAATTGCAAAACAGAGTTTATGTATTGTCATCATTAGAAGCTGTGAATGCGGTTGTTGTGTTTGATGATGCGACTCCATTAGAATTGATAAAAGCCATTCAACCGGATGTGTTGGTGAAGGGCGGAGATTATGTTGCAGAAAATATTGTGGGCGCAAAAGAGGTGTTGGCAAATGACGGAAAGGTGGAAGTTGTGTCTTTGGTAGCTGGTTTGTCTTCGAGCAAAATAATTGAACAAACAGGCTTGTAAATTACATTCAATAAAAAAGGCAGAATGAAAAATCATTCTGCCTTTCTGTTTTTAAAAAGAATGTTTTAATCAAGATATTCAGTTGTTGTTACACCATTTTCAGTAACATAAATTTCTTTGTCGCATCTTCCTGTGCCGTAATCAATTGTTCTGTCGGGAAGCGTATTGGTTTCAATCAATAATACTCCTTCAACAGGGTAGTTGCATCCTTGTGCCGTTTTTACTTTCAACGCACTTACAATTGTTTGCGTAAAGCTCAATCCGCTTGCAGGTATTGTGCCGCTGCCGCCACCTGTAATTTCAATTATTTCATCGTCTTGGATATTCGGGTCAGGATCAAATCGTTCAATGTCAAATGTATTTGTTCCGTCAATCTCATAGCCAACCAATGAGCCTGTGGATTTATTAACGGACATAGATGTTGTTACTTTGCCATTAAAATTACCACTCCCGTTTAATCCATAGCTGTCGAAGCGGGCTGTACCGCTGGCTATGATGGTATCAATCTGAAAATTAGTGGCTACAGCCTCAAAGTATGCACCTGCAGATTTCAGATCTTTAGTATTTCGAGTTACAACTATGCTTCCTGAATAAATTCTGCCGTCACTACCGACACAATTTGTGCCAAAATCATAAGTCGTTACAAATAAGCCACCTATGGTATCTTTTACTTTAGTAGCGCATCCTCCTCCAAAATCTTCAATTCTGAAAATTTCTGAGTTGTGGATCAATTCACTCATTACCATATTCTGCATATCCAAAGTTGTCTTCACATATAAACTTTGCAATTGTGCAGCTTGTTCTTTGGAAATCTTGCCGTCAGCCTTCGGCTTTTTGATAAGTTCCTCTTTTTTACATGAAACCATGCTCAATGTTAGCATTGATACAAACAAGAGAGTTGTTGTTTTTAGCGTTTTCATTTTGTTTAATTTTTTGTTTTAAAATTTTTAGTTGGTCTGTGTTACGGATGCCGGTGATAAAAGTTTCACCCAACACTTTAACAGCGATTTTTAAACAACAAAATACTTACCTATAATTGGGTTCGTCAGAACCTTTCTGACATTTTAATTGCCGATAGAATGAATAAGGAAATTGCAGCTAAAAAAATCATCTGGACTTTATCTGTTTTAGTTAGCTCTATAATAGCAGGCAACGCCCACGACACCCTTCAATGCTATCAACCCGACCCTAACGGTCGCTACCGCGAGCACAATGTGGACTTTCAAAAGTTAGTATTGGAAGTCGCCTTTCAACCGAAAGCGGGAAAGGTTACAGGCACAGCGAATTACAAGTTTCAACCCATGCAGCCCGATGTAGATACATTGTATTTAGATGCGCCAGCCATAAAAATTAAAGATGTAAAATTAGATGGCAAAGCAATTGAATTTAAAAGCAACGAAGCGGGAGTTACTTTAAAATTCGCAACAAAATTAAGCTGGAATAAAAGCTATTCATTAGTTATCAATTACGAAGCAAACCCGCGCAAAGGCTTGTATTTCATCGGTTGGAACGACCCGAACAATCTTTCGCGCAAACAGATTTGGACACAAGGTCAGGGCATTGACAACCGCCATTGGTTCCCCTGCTATGATGATGTAACCGACAGGCTGATAACCGAAACCATCATCACTTTCGATTCGCTTTACACGGTGGTTTCAAACGGAAAATTATTATCGAAAAAGAAAAATGCTGATGGAACTTTTACATGGCATTATGCCATGAGCAAGCCGCATGTGCCGTATCTTTTAATGCTTGCCATTGACAAGTTTGCTTACAAAGATGTAGTGGCGAATAATGGCATTGTGAGCCGCCAGTATTACTATGCCGACCGCCCCGAAACTTTTGCGCCAACCTATCAATACAGCAAAGAAATGATGGATTGGCTGCCGAAAGAATTAGACGTGCCGTATCCGTGGGAAGTGTATGCAAATGTGCCTGTGCAGGATTTTATGTATGGCGCAATGGAAAATACCTCCGCAACTATTTACACCGATTTTTATTTGCAGGATGCGCGTCAGGCTTTGGATAGAAATTATGTTGCTACCAACGCGCATGAACTTACGCACCAATGGTTTGGCGATTTAATTACCGAATGGAGCGCCACGCACCATTGGCTGCACGAAAGTTTTGCGACTTACTATGCCAAACTTTTTTCGCGCACTGTTTATGGCGAAGCGCAATATCAATGGAACAGGCGCAACGAATATTTTCAGGCGCGTAATGCCGATGACCGCGATAAATTTCCCGTAGCGCACTCGCAGGCGGGCAGCAGCAGACATTACCCGAAAGGCAGTGCGGTGATTGATATGCTGCGCTATGTAGCGGGCGATTCTGTTTACAGAAAAGCAGTGAAGCACTATTTGGAAAAACACAAATTCGGCAATGTGGACACGCACGATTTCTGGCGTGCTTTTATGGAAAGCTGCGGCATGAATCTTGATTGGTTTTTTGACCAATGGATTTACCACAGCGGCTATCCTGTTTTCAATGTTCAGTTAGATACTTCGCAAAACGGCAAATTGAATTTGTATGTGCAGCAAACACAATCGCCAAACGAATCGGGCAAGCTGTTTACCATGCCTGTAAAAGCGCAGGTGTTTTATACTGATGGCACTGATGACATTCAAACTTTATGGCTGAAAGGCACGGATACTTTTTCTTTTTCAAGCAATAAAAAAGTGAGCTATGTACTGTTTGACCCGGGTGATAATATTTTGAAAAAAGTAACTTTCAGCAAGCCGTTAAACTATCTTGCAGCGCAGGCATCTTCTGCACCAAACTTTATAGATAAATATGACGCTGTTGCTGCGCTTCGCCTTTTTGATGTTGAGAAGAAAAAAGATATTCTTCTATCTGTTTTTAATAAGGAAAATTATTTTCCTGTTAAGACGGAGATAATCTATCAGTTGCGCAAAGAAAAAGATGAAGCCTCGCTTATTCTTTTCAAAAATGCCACTGCCGATAAAGATGTAAACGTGCGCAAAGCCGCTGTGGAAGAGGTAGATTCTATTCCGTTTGCATCTCTGAATAGTTACGAAAAATTGTTGCGCGATTCTTCATATACCGTGATAGAAACCACACTGCGCAGACTGTGCAAGTTATATCCTTTTCAAAAAGCAAGATTTTTAGAAGCAACCAAAAATGTAGAAGGCATAAGTCGCAATGTGGAGATTGCATGGTTGGAAATTAAATCGTCAATTGAATTTGAAAAAAGCGTAAATCGCCTGGTGGAGCTTACTTCTAATAGTTATGAATTTCGCACACGCACAAAAGCGATGGACGCATTGGAGCGCGTTGATTTTTCAAACGAAACACTCATCAATAATTTAATTGATGCAACACTGAATCCAAATTCGCGTTTATCAAATCCCGCACAAGGAACCATCCGCAACTTTTTAAAACAAGATAAGTTTCGTGAAAACTTTACGGCAATTGTTTCCATACGCGAGTGGCAAGACTGGCAAAAGACAATTCTGGAAAATTTATTGAAGAAATAACTACAACCCGCTCAACAACTCCACCACATTTTCTTCTTTGGAAGTGCTTTGCGCAGCAACCAATTGTCCGTTTTTAAAAGTGGCGAAAAATGGAAGGTTGTCCACGCCTGCAAGTTTGCGCGCTTCGGGACTTAGCTCTGCATTCACTTCTAAAAAAGCAATGCCCGCAAAGCGTTCATCGTTTGAAAGTCGTTTGAATTTTGGTGCAAACAATTTGCACGAGCCACACCAGTCGGCAAAGTATTTTACAATCACTTTTTCGTTTGCCTGAATTGCCTGTGCAAAATCACTGTCGGTATGTAATGTAACTGCCATGATAGTTTTCATTTATTTCGCGCCAAATAAAAACTTAAATTGAAAAACTACACAAAATGGATTTTGCCTGCTATTGCGCTTGTGGCAGTTGCTGCATTTTTAATTTACCAACAGCCGTTTTCAAAAAGCAGGAAAAAAGCGTTGGAATTTTTGATGCAAGTACCCAACAAGGTGATTGCACAAAATGGCGACACACACGAATTGAAAAATCCCGAATTACTTAAAAAATATTACGAGCAGCAAGCTGCTTTGATTGCGCTTGCCGAAAAAGATTCGCAGGCTGTGCGCGACCGCAGAATGTTGTTGCAAATGCTGCGCTATGCCGATAGCTTAGGCTTGGATGCCGATGATTATCATGCAAAATATCTGCGCGATTACGAGCAAAATGTTTTCAACCCGAATTACAATTACGAAGAAAATTTATTAGGCAGCGAAGTGGTGCTGACGGATGCTGCGCTTTCATTTTTGTTTGATGTTGCCTACGGCAAAAACATTGAGCAGATTAAATTTAACGGGGTGGATTTGAATATTGATTCTGCGCGTATTTCCGATGCTTTAACGCAGTTGCTTTCATCAAGAAACTGGAAAGGCGTAATTGACACGCTTGAACCGAAAATGCCTGAGTACCTGCAACTGAAATCGGCATACAACAACATGAGAAATTACGTGCGCACTCATGCCGAAGCCGATACAATGGACTGTGTTGCGGGTGCGCTGCAAACCATTTTTACCAAGCTGATTGCCTTTAATTTATTGCCCGAAAATGCGCTTGCCGATTCGTTTGATGCGGAGCAGGTGAAGGTTGCCATCAAAACTTTTCAGCGCATTGTAAGCATTGATACCACAGGCATTGCCGACAAGCGCACACTTGCCGAACTCAACTTTCCGCTTTCTAAAAGAGTGGAGCAACTGAAATCATCTTTGAACTATTGGCGGTGGACGGGCAGACTGAAAGAGCAGGAATTTATTTTTGTAAACCTGCCTGCTGCCTACCTGCGCATCGTGAACCGCGACTCTGCCAACGAAATGGGTATGCGCGTAATTGTGGGCAAACCCGGCACGCGCACACCTTCATTCACGGCATATATTTCTAAAGTGATTACTTACCCTTACTGGACAGTTCCTTTCT
>CAZSEG010000002.1:45244-46410 GCA_964605875.1 uncultured Chitinophagaceae bacterium | reverse complement strand
TCAATCGCCACTAAAGAAATGTTGCCTAAAATTCAGAAAGATGTGGGCTATTTAGAGCGCAATAATTTTCAGGTATTAGATAAAAAAGGGAAAGAAATCAATGCCTCATCAGTAAATTGGAAGTCGGTTTCAAGCAAAAATTTTAATTACACTTTTCGCCAAAGCACGGGCTGCGACAATGCTTTGGGCGTAATGAAATTTGACCTGAACAGTCCATACAGTATTTACCTGCACGATACGAACAACCGCAATTTGTTTAAGAACAGTAACCGCCATTTAAGTCATGGCTGTGTGCGGGTTGAAAAACCGTTTTTTCTTGCCGAATATTTGTTGGGCAATTCAGTTGATACAGCTTATTTGAATCAATGCCTGCGCACCGAAACACCAAAAGAACACAAGCTGAAACAGAAATTTCCTGTGCTGATTTTATACCTCACTGCCGATGTAAATGCCGAAGGAGAATTGCGCTTTTACAAAGATGTGTATGGATACGAAATGTGATTTAATCTGACCAAGCACTTTTCAAGATAGAAAGGCAAAGCGGTCATCGGCTGTTTAAGTCCCTCTCCACCGGAGAGGGATTTAGGGTGAGGTAATTGTGAGCGATGCAATTCCATAACTCATCCCCTCACTTTCGCATACTTTCTATTTTCATCAAATCATTTGCCTTGCGGATATTTTCGATAGAATCATTGTGCAGACGTTCTATTTCGGCAAAATTTCCATTGTAAAAGTTATGGCAATTTATGTGCTGATATTGATTTTGAGCATACTCTCCGTGTGATACTTGATTTACAATTCCTGTGTCTCGCAGTATATCCGATAATGGTTTATTAAAAATAGACGAAAGTGCATATAAACGTGTAATGGTGATTTCCACTTTTCCGTTTTCCATGTTGCTGTATGCTCCTTTGGTGATGCCCAACTGCGCTGCAACGTACTCTGCGCTTAGATTTTGCTCTTTGCGTATTTCGCGTATGCGCTGCGCTACTATTTCGTTTTTATCCATAAATCAAGTTTAGATTTTCTAAACAAATATACCGCAAATCTAAAAAACTTCAAACAACAAAATTAGGCGGTTGAAAATTGAAAGCGAACATTTGCACCATTCAAAAAACCCCGTTAGCCGAAAAGGGATTTTAGAGTAGGCAGAAACAATAATCAAT
>CAZSEG010000002.1:34717-45234 GCA_964605875.1 uncultured Chitinophagaceae bacterium | reverse complement strand
TTTGCCATACTTACGGTGGCTTCATGTAAAAAAGAGGGGGGGGACTCCAATAATGATACTTGTCCGGCAACAACAGGGCTTGTTAATTCTTTTCAAGCATCTATATCCGCAGCAGTAACGTGGTCAAGCACAAGTAGTACTGAAAGTTTCGACTTAAGGTATCGGAAAGTGGGTGAAACCAATTGGATAGCTAATTCCTCTGGTCCTGATTTAACTATTGGCACCGTTACCATTTCAGGGCTTACACCTAATACAAGTTATGAATGGCAGGTAAAGAGAAGTTGCGCTACAGAATACAGTGCTTCTCAAACTTTTACTACCAAACCACTTGTACTAAAAGCAAAGTATAAAGGAGTTGAACACACCTTTGCAATTAAAGAAGTGCACAATCCACTTAATTACTCCGATGTATTAACTGGCCTTACTGTAAAACCGCTTGCTTTATCTACTGGGCAGATGTACATTTCAGGAACGGAAGCCTCAACCGGAAACACCATCAGTCTAAGTATGAACGGCAAATACACAGGTACCTATTCGCCAGTTGATATAATATTGAAAATAGGTAGCACAAACTATGAGGCATGGGATGGTAGCAAAGCAGTTGTCACGCTTTATTATGCTCGTGACTATGCTACTATTGATTTTTTGAGTACTATGGCAAATCCTTCAAATCCAGTTGATAGTTTTGCGTTGACCAATGGTTATTTTAGTGGAACTTACAAAGAGTTCTAACACCTGTTGCTTTTCGCAGCAACTTCTCTCGCAGAGGAGGTTGCGTTGATAAAGTGAGTAAGTAACGTCCAACACACGCAGGTTTTAGCTGCGCGGGCTGTTTGGCTTTATACCGACAATTCCTTCCTCATTTTCAAATCTCTGCATTGTGCATGAAAGGAAAATTTGCTTTTGGTTGTCCATTTAGGTAACTTTGTGCCGTGAGTGAGAATTACATCAGGCAAACGATTGTTTACGGACAATACTTTTGGGACTTCTACAACGCACAAACAAAAGAAGTTCAGGGAAAGATTGACTGGGTAATCGGGCTTGTAAGAACCTTGCAGATAATTCCCGTAAAATTTTTCAAACACCTCGAAGACACGGACGGACTTTATGAGATGCGGATAAAAGTAGGCAGCGACATTTTCAGAGTGTTTTGCTGTTTTGACAAAGGAAACCTTGTGATACTTTTAAACGGCTTTCAGAAAAAATCAGAGAAAACACCGCGACAGGAAATTGAAAAAGCAGAAAAATTAAAACAACAATATTATGAAGACAAAAAAGCAAAATGACATCGTAAATTGGGACGACCATCTTGACAGCAAATACGGCAAGAGAGGAACACCAAGCCGTGAGCAATATACCGAAGAATTTGAGGCATTTAAAATTGGTGTGCTTATACAGGAAGCAAGGAAAAAACAACACCTGACACAAGAAGAACTTGCTTTGCGTGTCGGGACAACAAAAAATTACATCTCACGAATTGAGAATAATGCAAGTGACATCCGTTTGACAACTTTAATGAGAATTATTCGTGAGGGGCTTGGCGGACACCTGACATTAAATTTTTCAGTTTAAATAAATTTCAACTCAACTCGTTTTACATTTATGAAGTTGCTGCTCGCTTTTGCATTATCGCTTTTTTTATCCGGTGCATTTGCTCAGGCAACTAAAAGCAAACCTGCATCACAACTACCCACACGCCCCGAAGTAAGCAAACCCGATTTAAAAAAAATCAATCAAATTCAAGACACACTTCAGTTTTTAAGCGAAACGGTTTTATACGATTCGGTGGACGAGCGAAAAAAGAAAGCCTGCTACGATTTCATTCCTGCTTTTGTGCGCGCACTTAAAATCAACAACTCGTTTTATTTCTCTTTCGATTCGCTGCTGCACGTTTCAAAAGTGTATGCGCCCGACAGCTCATTCCGCATTTTTACGTGGCAGTTGCAACAACGCAATTCATTCAGATATTATGGCGTGATTCAAATGCGCTCGGGTGTGTTGAAAATGTTTCCGCTGGTGGACAAAGGCGATGTGCTGGAAACCCACACACAGGAAATTCTGAGCCACAATTCTTGGTACGGCTGCCTGTATTACAATATCCTTTTGCACGTGATAAACAAGAAAAAATACTACACGCTTTTTGGCTACGAGCGGGCTGATATTCTTGCAAAAAGAAAAATTCTGGAAGTGCTTTCGTTTAGCGAAAAAGGCGAGCCTGTGTTTGGCGCACCCATGTTTTATTTTCAATATTCTGATTCTTCGCGTTTAAAAATGAAGGATACGCTCAACCGCTTTTTTATTGAATACAAAGCCAAAGCAACCCCTACCATGAACTACGATAAAAACCTTCAACTGATAGTGTATGACCACCTTACCCCGCCAAGCGATAAAGCGCGTGATGCCTATTTTACTTATGTGCAGGACGGCACTTACGAAGGCTTCAAATGGGTTGGCGACCATTGGCAATGGATGGAAAGAGTGTTCACTTTTTCTATTGATGAAAACGACAATCCGCCAATTCCCGCACCGCTTTTCGGCACACCACACAGGCAACCAGAACTACCGAAGTAAATCTCAGCCAATAAAATTTTATGCGGTTCGCTGCTTCATTGCCTCATAAAAAATAACGCCTGCGCTCACGCTCACATTCAGTGAATCAAAGTCCGCAGCCATTGGTATTGTCAGCATTTCATCACATTGTTTTGCTACAACATTGCTGATGCCTTCACCTTCATCACCCAGCACAATCGCCATTGCCGGGGTGAAATTTGCATCACTCACTTTTGTTTTTGCTTTTTCTGATGCAGCATAAATTTTAAGCCCGTGCGCTTTCATATATTTCACAGCCATCGCAATGTTTTCCACCTTGCAAATCATGATTTTTTCCAATGCTCCGGCACTTGTTTTTATTGCTTCGGGATTCACAGGTGCGCTGCCTTTTGCAGCCATCACAATTGCTTGTGCGCCAAAGCAATAAGCCGAACGTGCAATTGCGCCAAAATTTCCGACATCAGTTACGCCATCCAGCACCACTACAAAAGGTTTTTTGCCCTGCGCCTCAACTTTTTCAAGCATTTCTTCAATGCTTAATGTTTCAAGCAAACTCACAAACGCTACCGCGCCCTGATGATTTGCTTCGCGGTTGCGCGTGAATTTTCTTACGGCAAATTCTATTTTTTCAACAGGCACAAACTGCACCGGAATATTTTCCTGCCGAGCCTTTGCCGCAATTTCATTCAACTCTTCGCCATGCGCGGTTTTCAGCAGCATTATTTTATCAATTTGTCTGCCGCTGTTCAACGCTTCCCAAACAGGTTTTCTTCCAAAAATGCAATATTCTTTATTCATTCAAATTCAGTTTTGTAATAATTAAAACAGGAGTGTAGTTCAGCGTTCTTAAACATCTTTTCAAAAAAAATGCCTTCCGGTTTTACGAAAGGCATTTTAGTATTTAAAGTAAACCGATTACTTCTTTTTAGCAGCTTTTGGTTTGTATTTCATGTTGTTGCCGCCTTTGAATTTGTTTCCTTTCGGAGAACCAATTCTATCCATTGCGCAACGGAATCCAAGTTCGCTTGTACCAATGTTAGCATCCAAAAATCTGCGCGTTGCAGGCGACATATAATAAGCGCGGTCATTCCAACTTCCGCCTTTTACCACTCTTGCGTTGTCATCAATCAATGAAGTAACACCGAATTTGTACATATCTGCCGCATCGCCATTGCGCGATTGCTCATCACCGTCAATGTAGTTGCGCACATCGCCTCTGCGGTAGTTTCTGCGGTTGGCAGCTTCTTCCTGTGTAACTTCCACGTAAGAAAGACCACCCAAAGAATCTTTCACAGGTGCGCCATCAGGGTCAAGTTCTTTATGTTTGAAAATATTTCCGCGGAATGAGCGGAAATCATTTGCATCGGTAGAAGTCATAGGGCGATAAACATCCAACACCCACTCGCTTACGTTACCCGCCATATTATACAAACCGAAATCGTTTGGCACATAAGATTTAACGGGAGCGGTAATGTCTGCATTGTCATTCAGTTTACCTGCAATACCCATGTTATCACCTCTGCCGCGTTTGAAGTTGGCTAAGAACTCACCTTGAAATCCGCCCGCTTTCGGAAAGCGCGTGCTTGTTCCGTTCCACGGATAAACTCTGCGGTCGGTGATGCGCTCTTCGTTTTTAGCAGGCTGATTGCCTTGCAAAGCCAAAGCGGAATATTCCCACTCGGCTTCTGTCGGAAGGCGATATTTCGGCAACATAATACCATCGTCCATACGCACCGGACGAGTGCCGTTTCCATTCGGGTTTAAATCTTTTTTAGGTTTTTTTCCTTGCGCGCCTTCGTATTGACCAACCAAATAAACTTCGGAGTCAAAATGGTCTGCGCCAACTTGGCTTGGATTTTCAGCCAAAACACCTTTGGTGATAAGAATACGCTCGTTTACACGGTCGCTTCTCCATGATGCAAAGTCATTCGCTTGATTCCAGTTTACACCAACTACCGGATAGTAATTGTATGCCGGATGGCGGAAATAATATTCAACATAAGGCTCGTTGTAAGCCAGCTCATCGCGCCACACCAAAGTGTCGGGAATGGCTTTGTTTACCACTTCGGGAAATTCGTTGCCGAACACGCGCACCATCCAGTAAAGATATTCGCGATAGTGAACGTTGGCAATTTCGGTTTCATCCATATAAAAAGATGAAACGCTGATTCTGCGCGGAACACTATGATATTCAAACATCACATCGTTTTCGGTTTGACCCATCACGAAAGTTCCGCCTTCAATCAAAACCAAGCCGGGACCTGTTTCCTGACCTTGATATTTTACAACTTCAAATCCCCCGTTCTTAGGGTCGTTGTAGTTCCATCCCGTTACGGACGATTTTTCCTTTTTGCAAGAACTCATGTATGCCACCGTAGGTATTGCAATTAACAGTGCTGCTTTGATGAGGTTGTTTCTCATTTGTTTTCAATTTTTAAAAAGGTTGCTAAAATAGTATTCTGTTTCAATAATCAAAAATTCAAAATTGTTGGACACGCCAAATATCCTCTATTATTTTTATTTTCCAACGCATTATCATCTCCGGCAAGGTTAAAAGTGAAAGTAATTTCGTGTGTGCCGCCTGTGCGATTCACTAAATTACTTACCGGAAAATCGTAGCTATAACCCACGCGCCACTTACCTTTCTTGAATCCTGCAACCAAAATCATTGATTCGGCATTATTCAAAACATAGCGAAATTGCGCTCCAAAATAAATCATTTCAACTCCCATCAATAAGCCGCCATTTATTTGCACGTTTTGTCCTTGATTTGCTAATAGAACGTTGGGCGACAGGTAAATATTGCGTCTGGGATTTTTGGATTTGAGCGGAAAGCTGCCTCCGAAGTGGGCTGTAAACCGCATTGGCGAACGCGCTTCAATGGCATTCGAGAAATTTTCTTTCGTCATTATCATATTATTTACGGCAAAACCGAAATAAAGTTTTGAAGTAAAAACCACGAAGCCTGCGCCCAAGTCGCCACGATTTGTAGAAAGCCTTTCAGGTGTTGGTTCATTGGTTTGATTTAATTGCCCGTTGCTGTTAAAGAATCCCGAATAAGGATTTATCATATCGCTGAATTGCAGTTCATTCCATTTCAGCCTGCGGTGAATGTACGTTCCCTGCACACCGATTTTCATGGCGGCTTTGCGCGAAAATTTTATTTGCGGAGCAAACGAAACCGTAACCTGATAATTGGCGAAAAGATTGTTCATCATTTGGTCGGCAACCAACAGCAAACCAACACCGCTTCGGGCTGCGTCAATGTGCATATCAAATGAAGCCATATAAGTGGTATAGCCGCCATTAAAACCATTGCCCATGCCTGCCCATTGATTGCGGTAAGCAGCAGAAACGCGAGGTCCGTACGAAATGCCTGCCAATGCAGGATTCAGATACAACTGAGAGGAGTAAAACTGGCTCATCACCACATCCTGTGCCACAACATTTGCAAATAGACAAACGCTTAAAAGCGTTAATACACTATATTTACAACTCGACTTTAACGTGCTTTGGAAAAACTGCATAGCAAACGACAGAACGTTTAACTTGTTTTGTTGTTGTTTTGCACCGGAAAAATAATTTAAAAAAAAACACATTCGCTGAACAATAAAATAAACCTTTTGCCGTTTTTGCCTCGTCTTTAAATAATTGAATGAATCGCCAAAAGTAATTATTGATATGATAAACAGATTTCTTTACACTAAAAACATTCCAACTTTAGTTGCTGCGATTGTACTATGCAGCAGTTGGGTGTTTGCTCAGGAAGTAGATGTGCAGCTCAATTGGGCTGCAAAAACAAACCGGATTGAAACTATAAAAGGAAGTTTTGAACGCATAAGTTTTGAAGGCGCAAATCACACGGAGGGTAACAATTTGTATCCTACTTTCAGCAAAATGTTTGATGTAAAAAGTGCAGTAAAAGCAGAAATAAAAAATGCTGTTTATGCACCTGTTGAAAAAACATTGCTTGCCGATTTGCCTTTACTAAAGGAAGTTCCTGTGGTGAATGTGGTGAATGCAAGAGCCGCAGCGCGCAATGTTGCTATTGTTTCGGCTTCTCCTTTCAGAATGAATGAAGCAACAGGAGAAACGGAAAAGTTAGTGAGCTTTACTTTATCGCTTTCGCCTTCGGCAAATGTTTCATCTCAATTAAATGCCTCTCGTGGCGCGAATAATTACGCGCAAAATTCTGTATTGAAATCGGGAAGCTGGCACAGGGTTGCGGTGAACAAAACTGCTATTCATAAACTCACGTACAATTTTGTAAAAACAAAATTTGGTGTTGAGCCTGCGAACCTTAGTTTTTCAAGTTTTGGTGTGTTTGGAAATTACAGCGGCTTGCTGCCCGAAATTGCAGGGCAAACGCCAAACTGTGATGATTTGAAAGAAATGCCCATTCATATTTCAGATAAAAACGGCAACGGTAAATTTGATGCAGATGATTATGTGCTGTTCTTCGGGCAAAGTCCGCATACATGGAGTTACTTGGGCAACAACAAACCGTTTGTTCACACCAAACATTTATATGCCGATAAGAATTTTTACTTCATCACTACCACAAATGGAACAGGCAAAAAAGCAGCGATTGAAAATAATCATGACGCGCCAAATTACACCGTAACCACTTTCAACGATTTTGCTTTTCACGAAAACGATGAAAAAAATTATTTGGAATCGGGAAGGCTTTGGTTAGGCGACAGAATGAGCGCGACAAAATCAAGTGTAGATGTAAGTTTCAGTTTTCCGAATTTAATTACTTCATCACCCGTAAATATTGTTTCTGCGGCAACGGGTCGCTCTACGGCTTACACTTCAGATAATGCAGTCATTTTGAAACTCAATTATTCAGGCAATCAGATTATTCAGCACAGCTTTCGGGGTGTTGGCGGTGGAAGTTACGGCACTGCTGCAAGTTATGGTACTGCTACTGCAAACCTCAATGCAACAGGCGACAACATAAAACTCACCTACAATTATTCAAGCATTGATAATGCTGCGGAGGCGATGATTGATTATGTAGAAGTGAATTGCCTACGCGATTTGAAAATGAGCGGCAGCGATTTGATTTTCAGAAGTGTTGGTTCTGTTGAAGATGCGCGTGTTTCGCAATTCAGAATTGCGGATGCGGGAGATGTTGTTGTGTGGGATGTAAGCAATCCGGCAGATGCAAAACAGCAGCAGGTACACGGCAATTCGGCTTATGCTTCGTTTAATGTAAGTACGCCTTTATTAAAAGAGTTTGTTGCATTCAACCCCGATGGAAGTTTTTCAGAACCCGAATATGTTTCATCCGTTGAGAACCAAGATCTTCATGCAGCAGGTGAGCCTGACATGGTGATTGTTACACATCCCGATTTTTTACCGGCTGCAAACAAACTCGCAAACTTCCATAAGCAACACCAAAACCTGAACGTTTTTGTTACAACTCCCCAACCTGTTTACAATGAATTTAGCAGCGGCAAACAAGATGTTTCTGCCATTCGTAATTTCATGAAAATGTTGTTTGACCGAGCCGCAGGCGACACCAATTTAATTCCGAAATATTTGTTGCTTTTTGGCGATGGCAGCTTCGATATGGTGAACCGCACGAGCGCAGGCGCGGCTAATTTTATTCCTACTTTTCAAAGCCACGAAGCACTTGTAGAAACAACAACTTTTGTGAGCGATGATTATTATGTGTTGCTGGAAGACGGCAAAGGCGGAACTACCTTGCGACCTTCTGATTTATTAGATGCCGCAGTTGGTCGCTTACCTGTTTCAACTGTTGATGAAGCAGATGGAATTGTAGAAAAAATTATCACCTATAAGTCACCGGCATCTTTGGGTAATTGGCGCAATACAGCCACATTTATTGCTGATGATGAAGACTATAACATTCACGTAAAAGATGCGGATGATATTGCAGAAACAGCTCGCGCTAAGTACCCTGTTTATAATTTCAATAAGATCTATTTAGATGCATATCAGCGCGTGAATACACCTGCCGGAGCGCGTTATCCGGATGTGAACATCGCCATACTTAATGCCATGAATAAAGGCACATTGATCATGAATTATGTTGGACATGGAGGTGTAAGCAATTGGGCGCACGAGCGTGTATTCAATATGAATGATATTCAACAATTGAAGAATAAAACCACGTTGCCACTTTTTGTAACCGCCACTTGCGAATTCAGCAAGTTTGATAAAAGCGGAGGGCAAACTGCCGGAGAGGTTTTGATTAACAATCCACATGGTGGAGCTATTGCTTTGATTACTACTGTCCGTTTGGTGTATTCAAGCCAAAACTATGCCCTAAATAGCGCTCTTTTTAATTACATTTTTGAGCCTTATCACGGTCACATTCCTACAATGGGCGAGTTGCTGAGCAGTGCAAAAAATAGTATTAGTAAGGATGCAAACAATCGCAAGTTTTTATTGCTTGGCGACCCTGCTTTGAAATTAAACTACCCTCAACTAAATGTAGTAACTACTGAGGTAAATGGAAGCACCGTTGGCATGAATAATGACACTTTGAAAGCATTGCAACAAGCAACTATTAAAGGCGAAGTGCGCAATTGGAATGGCACTGTGGCTTCAGATTTTAATGGAGTGGTTTATCCAACGGTATTTGATAAAATTTCAACATTAACTACGCTGAAAAATGCCGGCTCCAGTGCTAAAATGGATTTCAAAATTTATCGCAACACTTTATTTAATGGTAAATCTAGTGTTACAAATGGCGAATTCAGTTTCAGTTTTATTGTGCCAAAAGATATTGACTATCAGGTAAGCAAAGGGCGCATCAGTTATTATGCCGATAACCTTGTAGATATAGATGCTCATGGTTTTGAACATGCTATCAATGTGGGCAGCAGTGTAGATTCGGTTGGTTTTGATGACCAAGGTCCTAAGGTTACTTTGTTTATGAATGACGAGCGTTTTCGCGATGGAGGCATCACCGATGCCAATCCTAATTTGTTAGCATTGTTGGAAGATGATTATGGCATCAATTTGGGTAATGGTTTAGGGCATGAAATTACTGCGGTGTTAGATGAATACTCAGAGAAGCCAATTGTGCTAAACGATTATTTTGAAAGTGAATTGAACAGCTACCGTAAAGGAAAAGTGATGTACCCTTTTTACAAATTGGAAGATGGCGAACACACTTTAACTGTGAAAGCCTGGGACACACAAAATAACTCTGCCGAATCAACAGTTTCGTTTGTAGTAGGCACTTCGCCAAAATTGGTGTTGGATAAAATTTTGTGTTATCCTAATCCTGTTTCACAATCAGCAACTTTTTCTTTTGAACATAATGCTGCCGACCGACCATTGGATGTAAGTGTCAAAGTGTATTCGTTAAATGGAAGTTTGGTGCATGATATTGAACAAACGATTACACCCTCAGGCTTTCGCGAAACTGGCGTGAAATGGGAAGCCGGTGATGTGATGCAGGGTGTTTATATTTACCGCGTAACCATAAAAGATGAAGATGGAAATGTGGCAAGCAAGAGCGACAGAGTGGTGGTGATTAAGTAACAGATATTGATGTCAGAAATCATAAATCAGATATTTGCCACCTTTTGTTGCAGCCCCCGCTATACAATAAAATACCCTTGCGTGCGTTTCATTGCCTCAACTTGAAATGTTTTTCTATTAAAAGTAATTATTTTGCAACCGAATTTTTCTTTCTATATGTATAAAATAAAGTTTTCGTCTTTAACGCTGAGCGTTTTTTTGGTAGCTGTAGCTTTTGCACAAACCAATACAAGACCTAATATTAAGATCAATACAGTAACTACCGCCATGCCATTTTTGAGGGTTAATGCCGATGCACGTGTAGGTGGCATGGGTGATGTTGGTATTGCCACCACGCCCGATGTAAACGGGGCATATTTGAATGCATCAAACATGGCTTTTAATGAAAAAGATTTTGGTGTTGGTTTATGTTTTACGCCTTGGTTAAGAAGTCTTGTAAACGA
>CAZSEG010000002.1:32106-34707 GCA_964605875.1 uncultured Chitinophagaceae bacterium | reverse complement strand
GGCAATTGGCGGATCTATCCGTTATTTTTCGTTAGGTAATATTCAATTTACAAACGATGCAGGAGACAATACAAGCCAATTTAGACCAAATGAATTTGCCATGGATGTTTTCTATGCACGCAAATTGGCAAAAACATTCTCCTTGGGTGTGGGCTTGCGCTTTATTTATTCAAACCTTGCAGGTGGGCAATTTGATGGTGCTAACGTAATCGGACCAGCTATTGCAGGTGCCGGTGATATTAACTGGACATGGAGACAAAACTTTAAAAAGGATGGGCAAAAAATGAGCCACGATGTAGCAGTGGGTATGAATATTTCAAACATCGGCAACAAGGTTTCTTACACCAACAGTCAGGTAAAAGATTTTATCCCAACCAACTTGGGTATTGGTTTTAATTATGGTTTGAATATTGACCCGAAAAACACTGTGAGTTTTGCTTTCGACATTAATAAATTGATGGTTCCATCACCGGATACCTTAGATAAAAATGCAAACGGTGTTTACGACTTCCGCGAAAAATCTGTTGCATCGGGTATGTTCACTTCGTTTGGCGATGCACCGGGTGGAGCAGCAGAAGAGTTTCGAGAATTTACTTTTGGAGTAGGTGCCGAGTATATGTACAACAAACAGTTTGGTGCGCGCTTCGGATATTTTTACGAGCCAAAAAGCAAGGGCGGCAGGCAATATGCCACTGCCGGTTTAACCGTAAAATACTCTATCGTTGGTTTGAACTTCTCTTACCTTATTCCTACTTCCATCAACCGCAGCCCGTTGGATAACACGTTGCGCTTCTCCCTGATTTTTGAGTTTAATAAAGGCGGTTTAAAAGGTCAGCCGAACGGAGTTTCGCTGATAGATGACGAGCCTAAAAAAGAGAAGAAAAAGAAATCAAAAGGCGATGATGTGCCATTGCCGGCTGATACGCAATAAGATTAGAGTTCAGCCAAATACTTTATTTAACGGCAAGATAGCTCTCAAGAAGGGAACTAAATAGTCTATACCATCCACTGACGAAGGAAGCATCTGAATTGATGCTTCCTTCGTCAGTAGAACAAGGTCTGTTAAGCTAAAGGATATGCTCACTCACCAACACCAAGCAGCAGCAATATTTCCTTACGGGAAAATACCCAGTGCCGAGTAAGCGTTTTTGATTTTGTTGATGGAAAGACCAAAAGCCGCAGTGCGCAAATCGGGAATTTTTTTGTTGCTGCGTTTAAACTCGCGGATGTCGCGATAAGCGGAAATCATGGTGTCCTGCAAACCTGAATTTACAAGGTCAATTTCCCCTGCACCGTGAATCACACTTTTTACCTGTGTAGGTGTTGCTTTTTTACCCGAAAGGTCTTCAATCAGCTTTACAATATTTTGTTGGGTTTCTTCTTCAAAACGTCTTTGCATTCTGCCGAAACGCACGTGAGAAAGATTTTTCAGCCACTCAAAATAACTTACCGTTACACCGCCTGCATTGGCATAAATATCCGGCACAATCATGATGCCTTTTTTCAACAAAATTTCTTCGCCTTCGGGCGTTATCGGTCCGTTTGCAGCTTCGGCAATAATCTTTGCTTTAACCTTTGCGGCATTGTCGCCCGTGATAACTTTTTCCAACGCTGCGGGAATCAGAATATCACACTCCATTTCCAGCGCATCGGTGTTTTTCTTTAAGTTTTTTGCACCCGGATAGTCGGTGATTTTGCCGGTGATTTTTCTGTGTTCCAAAACCTTGTCGGGGTCAAGACCTTTAGGGTCGTAAATCGCACCATCGCTTTCAGCAATAGCAATGATTTTTGCACCGTATTTCTGAATGACTCGCGCAGTGTGATAACCCACATTACCCAAACCTTGAACGATTACAGTTTTGCCTTCCAAACCCGGATCTAAACCGAGTTTTTTCATATCATCTTTGTAGCTGCAAACTTCATTCAGCGCGTACACCACACCGCGACCCGTTGCTTCGGTTCTTCCTTTGATACCATTCAGGTGAACGGGCTTTCCGGTAACGCAGGCATACGAATCCACCTCCTGCGGATTCAATGCCGAGTATGTATCAACTATCCAACCCATTTCGCGCTCGCCTGTACCGTAATCGGGCGCAGGCACATCCAAGCCCGGACCAATCATGTTTTTCTTTACCAACTCGTAAGTATATCTGCGCGTGATGGATTCCAAAACTTCTTCCGGTGTTTGGCGCGGGCTGATTTTGATACCGCCTTTTGCACCTCCGAAGGGCACGTCCACAATAGCGCATTTGTAGGTCATCAATGCGGCAAGCGCCATCACTTCATCCTGATCAACGTGCATACTGTAACGAATACCGCCTTTGGTGGGCATCCGGTGGTGGCTGTGCTGCACACGATATGCTTCAATTACTTTTACTTCTTTACCCCATTTTACAGGAAAGTTTACGCGGTAAATACTGTTACAAACTTTGATTTGTTCCAACAACCCTTCGGGGCAATTGGTGAAAGGCGCAGCCTTGTCGAAATAATGAGATACACTCTGCGAGAAAGATAATTCCTGCAATTGTTTTTTACTTAACGCCATACTGTTGTTTTTTCGTTTCGTTTTGTTTTTCGTTCTGTTGCGGGCAAATGGAAAAA
>CAZSEG010000002.1:3841-32096 GCA_964605875.1 uncultured Chitinophagaceae bacterium | reverse complement strand
ACATTTTTTACATCTATGTGTATTACTTTTCGGTATTTCCAAAATATGAAAGGTTAATTATTGCTTTTGGCTGAACAGACCTCTTTCGGGAATCAATTTTAAGGTGTCTGTAACATTCATTTTTTGTTGCCGTACACACATCAAAATCTCTCAAGGTATTTTGGCATGAACAGTTTTGTGGTGAAACTTTATTTAACCCAATTTAAACACAACCCCATGAGAAAGATTTTTACTCCTTTAATTATTGCCTTAGTGCTTGCGCTGCTTTCGAGTTTTGTGAAACCGGCTACACACGTTCAAAGTGCATCCAAAGCGCATATCGCAGCTTTCAACAGAACATTACCTTAGCGTATCAACACCTTGTTGAGTTTATTTGGCAGGCGGAAAGATAGTTTCTGCTTTGCGGCATTATTTTTGCCTCATGCAGCAATATCATCAGCTACTTCAGCATATACTTGATACAGGTATTTACAAAAGCGACCGCACAGGCACGGGCACGTACAGTGTGTTTGGTTATCAGATGCGTTTCAATCTGCAGGAAGGCTTTCCCTTGGTTACTACGAAGAAGCTGCATCTGAAATCTATTGTGCATGAACTGCTTTGGTTTTTGCAGGGCGAAAGCAACATTCAATATTTATGTAAAAACGGTGTGCGTATTTGGGACGACTGGCCCTTTGCAAAATATAAAGCAAGCAGCGAATATCAGGGCGAAGATTTGAAAGCCTTTGGTGCGCGCATTGCAAGCGATGACGACTTTGCAAAACAATGGGGAAATTTAGGTCCTGTGTATGGCGTACAATGGCGAAGCTGGCAGGGCGGCAATGGCGCACCAGTTGACCAAATCACGCAACTTATTCAGCAGATAAAAGCAAATCCTGATTCGCGCAGGTTGATTGTGAGCGCATGGAATGTGCCGCAAATAAATGATATGGCTTTACCGCCATGCCATACGATGTTTCAATTTTATGTGGCGAACGGAAAATTAAGTTGCCAGTTGTACCAGCGCAGCGCAGATGTGTTTTTGGGTGTGCCTTTCAATATTGCTTCGTACGCTTTGCTTACCATGATGATTGCGCAGGTGTGTGATTTAGAGCCGGGCGATTTTGTGCATACGTTTGGTGATGCGCATTTATATTCTAACCATATAGAACAAGCCAAGTTGCAGCTTTCGCGCGAGTTGCGCCCTTTACCGCAAATGAAAATCAATGAAACAGTAAAAGATATTTTCGGCTTTAAATACGAAGATTTTTCGCTGGTGGATTACAACCCGCATCCGCACATTAGCGCTGAGGTGGCGGTGTAGTAAATTTAATTCATAATTAAAATATGGAATCTGGTGCCTCTGAGAAGTTGTTTACATTCACGAATCACTACTAACCGACTAAAACACAAAAATCGTTGATACACAAATACAAACACACCCCTACCCCTCTCAAGAGGGGAAAACAGCCAATGCAAGACACAGTAACGATTTGAACATGGTCTTTTACTTTTAAGTAACCAAAAATATAAACTTACAGGACACTCTCTGCGAACCAAACTTTAATTCAACTGCCGCCTTACCATTCCGCTCACTTTTGCAAAATTCAGCTTTTTGTAAAACGGCTCTAACGATTCATCGCAACATAAATCAATCATGTATAAATGCTCTAATTTTTCGAGCATCAATTCACAAAGTTTTGTGCCTGTTTTTTGGTTTCTGTAATCGGGCAAAACTTCAAGAAGCGGGATATATGCTGAAAGAACATTATCGCTGATGGCAGTAATAAAACCAATGGGTTTGAAAGATATGTCGTCATAAGCAACAATCACGAAATCGCTTTTGGAAAGCTTTGCTTCTGTGAGCGGCTTCGCCCAGCCTTCACAAAAACCCTGAAAAGAATTTATAGGAAAAACAGCAACAGCAGAAGTGAATTTTATCGGCATGATTTTTTTCGAAAATTATTGAGACGAAGTAAAAGAGGTATGCAATCTTAAATCAAAAAATCTTACATCTTAAATTCTCATTCCTACCTAATCCTTTCCAATTGAATCACCGAAGAAGGCGCAACTTTTATCGGAACGGTTTCTTCTTCTACGTTGGTAAGTTCCAAGCCAAAATCTTCGGCTGTGGAAAGCGAAATTGCTTTCAGCAAGCGATAGCCTTTGATGATAAACTGGTCGTAAGGAGAAAGGTCATCATCTATCGCCACGCGCGAATTGATGAGGATGAATTTGAAATCGGCAGGCAGGTTGTATTTCCGCAAGCTCGGGTAATGGCTGATGGCATCCACTTCGCCATTTTTCACCATTTCATCTACAATCTGCGAGAACATCAAATTCACTTTGTGCTCTACTTTAAAGCCAAATTTTAACCTGATAAAAAATGCCCTGCGCGATATCACCGTATCTACAAAATACGATGCGCCATAAGGTTCGTTGGTAATGTCCACATGCACAAACCAATAGATGTCGGCACGCTTTGGTCGCTTGCGCAAAATGGAATAGATAATGTTTGAATCAATGTGGCTTTTATCGTTTGCCATTGCCATATACACCAGGTTGTTAGCTTCTTTTTGGATGCTGTCGTCCTGCATCAAATCTTTAAGAACAGGAATGTAATCTTTTATCGGTACAAACTCCGTGTGCTTTTTGCGCAGTTGCCTTGCCTGATACAAAATCCACATCACCAAAAACAACAGCGAAGCCAGCAAAAACGTAAACCAGCCGCCATGCGAAAATTTAATAAGGTTCGATACAAAAAACACGCCTTCGAGCGGAAGGAAAACCAACGGAATGCCCAACATCAGCCAAATAGCTCTTCGCTGCACACGCATCAGGTAAGTAAGCAGAGCTGTGGTCATCAGCATGTTAATGGTAATCGCCAAGCCGTAAGCTGCTTCCATATTGGTTGATTCGCGGAACACCAGCACCACCGTGATGCAGCCGCCAAGCAAAAACCAGTTCATAAACGGTATGTACATCTGCCCCTGATGCGTGGTAGGGTACATTACTTTGAGGTTAGGCCACAGCTTCAGCTTCATGGCTTCGTTTACCATTGTAAATACACCCGAAATCAACGACTGGCTTGCGGTAACAGTGGCAAGCGTGGCAACGGTGATGCCGATGGGAATAAACCATTGGGGCATGATAGCGTAAAACGGGCTGATACCTGTGTAAACCGTTCCTTCGCGGGCAGCAAGAATATACGCGCTTTGCCCGAAGTAGCTCAGCAGCAGGCTGGTAATCACAAAGCCCCACGATACGCGGATGTTTTGCTTGCCGCAATGTCCCAAATCGCTGTACAGGGCTTCACCGCCTGTGGTGCATAAAAATACCGCGCCCAAGAACCAGAAGCCGCCCGGATAATTCACCAATAAATTAAACCCGTAGTAAGGATTAAAGGCGGCAAGTATCTGTGGGTATTTTGCAATCTGAACTACGCCCAGCGCACCAATCATCACAAACCAAATCAGCATCACTGGTCCGAAAATTCCGCCCACTACTTTTGTGCCGAACTGCTGAAAAGTAAAAATGCCGATAAGGATTAAAACAACAACCGGCACAGTGGGAATATCGGGGTTGATGATGCGCAAACCTTCCACCGCAGCCGAAATGGAAATTGGCGGAGTAAGAAAGCCATCGGCAATCAAAGTAGCGCAGCCGATAATGGCAGGAATAATCGTCCATTTCACTTTGTACCTGCGCACCAAAGCGTAGAGCGCAAAAATGCCGCCTTCGCCTTTGTTATCGGCATTGAGCGCGAGCCACACATACTTTATGGTAGTTACCATTATCAGCGTCCACACCACGCAGCTCATGCCGCCCAAAACAAGCTCCCTGCTTACCAAATGTCCGCCCACGATGGCGTTCAGCACATAAATGGGAGAAGTACCGATGTCGCCAAAAATGATTCCAAGCGTTATCATTGCGCCTGCCGCGCTCAACTTGTGGTGCTTGTTATTAAAAGCCATTTTTTATTGTTTGGAAAATCTTCAAAAGAGAATGTTGAATGGTTCTGCTTCTTGCTTCAAAGAAATTATTTCGTCCAGTCCTCTAACGTAATTCCCTTGATGCGCTTAAATTCATTTGTGTTGTTCGTAACCATTATCAAATTATGTGTTACAGAAGTTGCACCAATCAAAATATCAAAATCGTCAATGGGTGTTCCTGCTTTCCTCAATCGCGCTTTCTCTTTTGCATACAAGTCAAGCGAATGAAAAATGGGAACAATTTTCACTCCCGTCAAAAAATCGTCAAGGGCTTTCTGATTCTTCTCTTTCTGCTCGCTGTTTTCAACGCCAAATCTTAATTCGGCAAGTGTCATCTCCGAGATAAAACAATTATCGGGGTCAGCTTTCTCAAATTTTTTCTTGAGGTCAAACTTTCCTTTGATGTAGAAAATGCAGATGTTGGTGTCAATGAGATACTGTTTCAAGCGGCTTTAAATTTTTATTTTTTTTGTCGCATGGAATGCTTTTGTTGCCAAAAGATAACGGTGTAAAAGCATTTCAAAGCTGTTCAATATGACGGTTAAAAGTTCTGCTTTTGCGAATGTCTGCAATGATTTCATCAGCCGTTTGCTTTGACTTCCAAGCACCATAAGATTTGTAAAAAGTTTTTTTTCTGTCGCTGATGTCGTTCTTAACCGAAAGCGTAAGTTTAGAGATAAGGTCAAGTTTTGTGCTTGGGCTTAAATTGTCAAGCAATCGCAGATAACCTTCAATTAGTGTCGTATTTATATCAATTGCTTTCATTATCGCGTTGTTTTATTTACTCCGCAAATGTAAGAAAAATGCAATCGTGGTTAGCCCGCATTTTATTTGTTTTTTATGCAGCCCCCAAAAAATACGTTTATATTTATATCACAAAATACATACGCATGAAAAACCTCACCGCCTCCATCAAAAACTTACTGCTATCTTTTTGTGTAACCATTACTGTCTTTAGCGCGCAGGCACAGTGGGTGAGTATTCCTGATACGAACTTTGGGAAGTGGCTGAATACAAATGGTTACAATATGTGCTTGCAGGGAAACAGCACGGTGGGGTGGCAGATGGATACTACGTGTAATGAGGTGGTGAATAATACCTATGTAAGTTGCTTTAGCAACAACATAAAAAATATTGAAGGGATTCAATATTTTGACAACTTAAAAGTATTATACTGCTCTGGTAATGTTCTAACATCTTTACCTGCATTACCGAATAGTTTGAAGGAATTATGGTGTAATAATAATGCATTAACTACCTTGCCAACCTTGCCTAATTCTTTGACTTATTTACAATGTTATCAGAATCCACTAACAGTTTTGCCAACCTTGCCAGCCTTTTTGGAGGAATTACACTGCAACAATAATCAGCTAACTTCCTTACCCACCTTACCGAATACTTTGACTTTGTTACGCTGTTACAATAATCAGCTAACCGCTTTGCCAACCTTGCCAAGTTCTTTGATTGAATTATGGTGTTCTGATAATCTGCTAACCTCCTTGCCAACCTTACCAAGTACTTTGACTTATTTAACCTGTTCTAACAATCATCTGACTACATTGCCTACTTTACCAAATATTTTGGTCGAATTGCGCTGTCGCAATAATCAACTAACTGTTTTACCAACCTTACCAAGTGCTTTAGCTATTTTGGAGTGTCTTGATAATCAGCTAATTTCTTTACCAGCCCTACCAAATGCTTTGACTTATTTAAATTGCTTTAATAATCAACTTGCCGTTTTACCTGCATTGCCCAATTCATTGACTTACTTGGATTGTTCCTTTAATCAACTGACAACCTTACCTGCATTGCCATCTTCTTTAATAGAGTTGGCATGTACTAACAATCTATTAACCTCTTTGCCAACACTTCCGGATTCTTTGGGCTTTTTTGCCTGTCAAGGTAATTTTGAACTTTCCTGTTTACCTAAACTTGGAAAAGTGGGTACATTTTTCTTCCATAATACTTCAATTGCATGCCTCCCCAACTATCCTCAACAAAATGGATTTAGCAGTCCGCCATTATCTTCCATTCCGCTCTGCGATGTTTTTAATGCGAACGGCTGTGATGTTTACTATAATATTTCGGGAGCAGTTTATGGCGATAGTATTCAAAACTGTGTGAAAGATGCAAGCGAAAAAATTTTCGATAACATTAAACTGTTGCTTTCCCGAAATAATATTTTAGAGCAGCAAACCACTACAAATAATTTTGGACAATACACTTTCGATACTGATTTAGACAGTTTTGAAATCCGCATAGACACCACCGATTTGCCATACACTGTTGCTTGTCCTTCTTCTTTCTTTCATACATCTATTTTAACTTCTCAAGATTCCATTGATACTGATAAAGACTTCGGCTTGCGCTGCAAAGCAGGTTTTGATATTGGCGTATTGAGTGCGATAAGAGATAGCGGTATCTTGTTTCCTGCGCAGCAAGCAGGTATTCATGTAAAGGCAGGTGATGTAAGCCAATTCTACGGTTTAAACTGCGCAGCAGGGGTAAGTGGTACAGTAGCTATTACTTATTCAGGTGCGGTAACTTTTGCAGGCGCAATGAACGGTGCGCTTACGCCTGTGGTTTCAGGTAACACACTCACTTACACCATTGCAGATTTTGGCGCAATAGATATGCAAAAGGCTTTCGGCTTGCGCTTTTTGGTAGATACCTTTGCGCAAATCGGGCAGCAGCTTTGTTTAGATATAACGGTTACGCCAATAGCAGGCGATAACAATATAAGCAACAACACAGCTACTTATTGTTTTGAAATCCTCAACAGCTACGACCCCAACATGAAAGAAGTAAGTCCCATAAACTCCATTGCACTAACAGAGGATTGGCTTACTTACACCATCCACTTTCAAAACATGGGCAATGCGCCCGCCATACATATTTATGTGCTGGATACTTTGAGCAATAACTTAGATGAAAGCAGCATACAAATACTCGGCAGCAGCCACCGTATGCTCACAGAAATCAAAGGCAACATTGCGCGTTTCAATTTCCCTAACATCAATTTAGTTGACAGCATCACAGATAAAGAACTAAGCAAAGGTTGGCTGCAATACAAAATCAAGAAGAAAGCGGCTTTGGCTTTAGGCACTCAAATCAAAAACACTGCAAACATCTATTTTGATTTCAATGCACCTGTGGTAACGAATACAGTAACCAACACTGTTGAACAGCCAAATGCAATAAAAGAAAACAGAGGTCAGAAATCAGAAATCAGAGTTTTTCCAAATCCAACGAATGATGTGGTGTATATTGATTTTGGGAAAGAGGTTATTGATGCGGAGGTTACTTTATACAATATGCAAGGCGGGTTATTAAACCTTACAGGTTTTAAAAACCTGCAAGGTTTGGGAAGCATTTCGCTAAGCGACTTGCCTGCGGGAGTATATTTTATTTCGGTAGCAACAGGCGGCAATGTAGTTAGGAAGAAGGTGGTAAAATGGTAAACCGCTACACATCAAACCCCAGCTTCTGCCTTAATTCCGTAGTAAGCTGCGGTAGTTTTTTGCGCTCAATCATAAATGAAGTTAGCTCGGCAAATTCGGCAAATATGGAATGCTTTTCAACTGTGCCGCGCAGGTATTCTTTGCCGGTGCTGCCTCCTGTGCCCACGCGCCCGCCTATCATACGATGCACCATGTTCATGTGGCGGTAACGCCATGTGGCAATGCCTTCGTCAATTTCCAGCAACACATTTATTAAAGTAAAAGGCATTTGCAGCAAAGGAAAATCGCGGTACATCATAATAAACAATGCCGCGCGCCTTGCTTTGGGCGATAAATTCCAACCTTCTTTCTTTTCGGCACTAAAAAGCAATTCATCAAAACGCGAAAGGTTGAACTTCTCGGCTTCCAGCAAACTGCCGTCATACACATCGCGGTAGCTTTTCCAAAACGGATGCAGGTCGCCCGCAGTTTCAAAACCCTGCCAAAACTCTGGCTTGTCAAAAAAAGGCATTCGTTGCAGCCATTCATTTATGGAATCAATCAGCGGCTTGGTTGTTTCCATATCTTCAATAATTTTTTTGTCGGCAGGGCGCAACTGACTGGTGTAGTATTCTCTGCCGTGGCGGTTTTGCATTTTCAAACCCAATTTGGCTTCTAACACTTTGAACTGTATGCTTTGAAAACCCGAAGCAGGGCGCAGGCGGTTTCTGAAATCCAGAAAGTCGAGCGGAGTCATGGTTTCCAGAATATCAATTTTGCCAATCAGGGTTTGCAAAATGGTAACCACCCGTTTCAGCCTGTGGTTCACCACAAACAAATCGGGCGAGTTATCCTGAATGTTCGACTGCGACATAATATCTATCACCGAACCTACTTCAAACAATATTTGCTTAAACCATAATTCATACGACTGGTGAATAATGATGAACAACATTTCATCGTGAGCATGGTCATTGGCTTTGTCGCTTTCAAGCTCCTGCGCACCAAGAATTTTATCCAATTGAAGGTAATCGCTGTAATAAACTCCGTTTTGCATCTTGTTGATTTATACGCGGTAAAGATGAAAACTTTGGGTACATCGCAAAATGATAATGATTAGCACATAGCCGCTCTCGGTTTAAATGCTTACCTTCGCGCCCGTTTTCAAAAACATAAACTATGATTTGAATAGTTTGAAGTAATTGAAATAGCGCATTAAGCCCATTTTCAAATCTTCAAATTTTCAAATCAACCAATCAAGTATATGAACATCAGAAATATAGCAATCATTGCCCACGTTGACCACGGCAAAACCACATTAGTAGATAAGCTGTTGCATCACTGCCAGCTTTTTCGCGAAAACCAGCAAACAGGCGAGCTAATCCTCGACAACAATGAACTTGAACGCGAGCGCGGCATCACCATTCTTGCAAAAAACGTTGCGGTAGAATATAAAGGTGTAAAGATTAACATCATTGACACGCCCGGTCACGCAGACTTTGGCGGTGAGGTGGAGCGTGTGTTGAACATGGCTGATGGCGTGTTGCTGCTGGTGGATGCGTTTGAAGGACCGATGCCGCAAACACGTTACGTGTTGAGCAAAGCAATTGCTTTGGGCAAAAAACCGATTCTGGTTATCAATAAAGTGGATAAAGAAAACTGCCGCCCCGATGAAGTGCATGAAGCTGTTTTCGATTTGATGTTTCACTTAGGCGGAACGCAAGACCAGTTGGATTTTCCAACGGCTTACGGTTCTGCCAAAAACGGCTGGATGAGCGGGGACTGGAAAACTCCCGCCACCGATGTTTCGTACCTTTTAGATACCATCATTGAGCATGTTCCTGCGCCCGAAATAAAAGAAGGCGCAGTGCAGTTGCAGGTAACTTCGTTGGATTATTCAAGCTATATCGGGCGTATTGCCGTAGGTCGCGTATCGCGCGGAACACTCAAAAGCGGTTCACCCGTTATGTTGATTAAGCGCGATGGCAAAATGGTGAAATCACGCATCAAAGAACTATATGTATTTAGCGGTTTAGGTAAAATGAAAGCCGAATCGGTGAACTGTGGCGACCTTTGCGCAGTAGTAGGAGTAGAAGGTTTTGATATTGGCGACACCATTGCCGATTTCGATAAGCCGGAAGCTATGGCGCCTATCAGCATTGACGAGCCTACTATGAGCATGGTGTTTACGGTGAACAGTTCGCCATTCTTCGGTAAAGAAGGCAAACACGTTACTTCACAAAAAATCCGTGAGCGTTTGGAAAAAGAATTGGAGAAAAATCTTGCCCTGCGTGTAGAGAACAATGAAAACGGTGATGCTTTTATCGTGTTCGGAAGAGGCATTTTGCATCTTGGCGTATTGATTGAAACCATGAGGCGCGAAGGGTTTGAAATGTGCATTGGCAACCCGCGTGTAATTGTAAAAGAAATTGACGGGCAAAAATGCGAGCCGGTAGAAATTCTGACCATTGATTGCCCCGAAGAAACCAGTGGAAAATGTATTGAGCTGGTTACCATGCGCAAAGGTTCGTTGTTGATTATGGAACCGAAAGGCGATGTGATGCACATGGAATTTGAAATTCCTTCGCGCGGCATCATCGGTTTGCGTACTTTAATTTTGAATGTGAGCGCGGGTGAAGCCATCATGGCGCACCGCTTTAAAGAATTTCAGCCGTGGAAAGGACAAATTGCCGCGCGTATCAACGGAACTTTGATTTCCAAAGAAGGCGGCAGGGCAACTGCTTACTCAATGGATAAATTTGCCGACCGCGGTAAGTTCTTTATTGAAGATGGTGTTGAAGTTTATGAAGGTCAGATTGTGGGCGAAAACAACAAGGACAACGACTTGGTTTTGAACATCACCGAGGCAAAAAAACTCACCAACTTCCGCGCAGCGGGTACGGATGATAAATCATCATTAGCTCCACCGATAATCATGAGTTTGGAAGAAGCGATGGAATATATTCAGGAAGATGAATATGTGGAAGTAACACCGCTTTCTATCCGCCTGCGCAAAGTGTATTTGAAAGAGCACGAAAGAGCAAGCAACAAAAAGAAAGGTGCAAGCGCTTATGTATAAGTAACAACCGGATATTAAATTGAAAAGCCTTTGTAAGTTTTAAAAGCTACAAAGGCTTTTTTGTTTTGGATGATTTACGAAACAAAGGCTATATTGATTGTTTGCTAAAGAAAAAGGACATTTATAGAACACTTTCATTGTAATTATCAGTCTGACCAAGGTCAGACCAAGTGCTATACGCCACCTTGTCAGTTCAAATCCATTGGCACGCGATTTGAGTAGCACGTTTCACTAAAAATATAATTATGGAAAAAGGCAATATCTCCGTTTCAACCGAAAACATTTTCCCCATCATCAAAAAGTTCCTTTACAGCGAGCAGGAAATTTTCCTTCGCGAATTAGTGAGCAATGCCGTGGATGCCACCACCAAAGTGCGCAAGCTGTCGGGCATGGGCGAAGCGAAAGGCGATTTAGGCGAACTGTTTATTGAAGTGTCTATCAACAAAGAAGCAAAAACCCTCACCATCAGCGACAAGGGCATAGGCATGACGGCTGACGAAGTAAAACGCTACATCAACACCATTGCGCTTTCGAGTGCCGAGGAATTCATCAAAAAGTTTGAAGGAACTGACAAAGCAAGCATCATCGGGCATTTCGGGTTGGGTTTTTACTCTGCGTTTATGGTGGCAGACACGGTAGAAATTATCACCAAAAGCTATAAAGACGAACCCGCAGCACACTGGACTTGCGATGGCACTACGGAATTTTCTTTAGCCGCACATGATAAAACTGACAGGGGAACTGACATTGTGTTGCATATTTCGGAAGATGCAAAAGAGTATCTGGACGATTACAAAGTGCGCCAGATGCTTGAAAAATACTGTAAGTTTTTGCCTGTAAATATCCGTTTCGGCACGGAAGAAATTGACAGCGAAACCGAAAAAGATGCCGAAGGAAAACCTGCGAAAATTACTGTGCCGCGCATCATCAACAATACCCAACCTGCATACATCAAATCGCCAACCGAGCTTAAAGATGAAGATTATACAGGTTTCTATAATGAACTGTACCCCTTCACCGAGCCGCCTTTGTTTTGGATTCATATTAACACCGATTTCCCTTTCAACCTGAAAGGTATTTTGTACTTCCCTAAGTTCAAGCCAAATGCCGAACTGAGCCGCAACAAAATTCACCTGTACAGCAACCAGGTTTTTGTAACCGATTCTGTAGAGCAAGTGGTGCCGGAGTTTTTGATGTTGCTGCAAGGTGTGATTGATTCACCGGATATTCCATTGAACGTTTCGCGCAGCTACCTGCAAGGCGACCCGAACGTAAAGAAGATTTCGCAACACATTGTGAAAAAAGTTGCCGATAAACTGCATGATATTTTCAAGCAGGACAGAACTGCCTTTCAACAAAAATGGGAGAGTCTGGGTGTATTTGCCAAGTACGGTATGTTGAGCGATGAGAAGTTTTATGACACTGCACAAAAGTTTGCCTTGTATGAAAATACAGATGACGCTTTCTTCACTTTTGATGAATTGAAAGAGAAAACACAAACACTGCAAAAAGATAAAAACGGCAAGCTCGTTTTGCTTTACACTACCGACAAAGAAACGCAGGACAGCTACATTCAAAATGCAAAACGCTACAGCTACGAAGTGCTGCAATTTGATGCGTTGATTGACCAGCATTTTATCCAGTTTTTAGAAGGCAAACACAGCGATGTAACTTTCAAAAGAGTGGATGCCGACACCATCAATAAATTGATTGAAAAAGAAGAGGAAGCCGCTTCGGTTTTATCAAAAGAGGAAGAAGAAAAAGTGAAGCAAATCTTCACCGGAGTAATCAACGACAGCAAAGCGCAAGTGGAACTGAAAGCGCTTTCACCGGAGGATGTTCCAGTGCAAATCACCAAAAGCGAATTCATGCGCAGGATGGCAGACATGAGCAAATACGGTGGCGGTCAGTTCGCTTTTATGGGCGAAATGCCCGAGCAGATTGCAGTGGTGGTAAACAGCAATCACGCATCCATCAAAAAGATATTAGCCAACGAAGCCGATATAAAAGTTGCCCGTCAGCTTTATGACCTTGCGCTGCTTGCACAAGGTATGTTGAAAGGCAAAGCGCTGACTGATTTTATTCAGAGAAGTGTGGCGGAGGTTTAAGAGGTAATCAGGTGAAGGTGTTGCTTAATACTTCAACACCTTCACTTCTGTTCTTCTGTTTGCCTGATGTTCTTCCTCGCTGCAAGTTGAATCATTTTTAGGCTCGCACTTGCAGTTGTTGAGTAGCTTTCTTTCACCAAAACCTGCGGCTGCTATACGTTTCAGCTTAATGCCTTTCCCGACAATATAATCTATTGCTGCTTTTGTGCGATTAAGCGAAAGTTCATCATTTGATTTTGCGCTGCCACGGCAATCGGTATGCGAAGCCAACTGAATTTCCAGCGATGGATGTTCATTCATGATGCGAACAAGATTATCTAATTGCTCGGCTGCATCTTTTCTGATATTGGTTTTGTTCAAATCATAAAAAGCGTGTTGCACAATCCACGTTTGCCCAACGTTAAATTTACACAGACCTTCAACCACATCACCAGGAAAAAGGTTTTCGGTAGAAATAGTGTCTTTGCGCAGGTTGTGTTCAATCACATATTTATTATTTAAACGCAAGTCTAAATGCAAGCCGCCCGTAACGTCCGGCTTCACAATAAAAGATTCGCCTGTTTTCAAATCAGTAAGCGTTACCTGCGAAGAAAAACAGTTTGCAGTAAGAGGAATATTCACGGTGAAATCCTTTTTGGAAATTACATATTCTTTGGTGATTGTGTTGTTTCCGCCTGCATCCGTTGCGCTGAATTTATCGTTTATGCTGCTGTAATCGTGCGAGTAAACCGTGTAGTTATCAGGCACGATATTGGTTTCTATTTTTCCGTTTTCGTTTGTTACAAAAGTAACTTCCGCATTATCGCTTCCTTTAAGCGCAAGTGAAACATCATTCACCGGCAAACCCGTTTCTTTTTCTTTTACAACCACAACCAGTTTGATAACATCAGCCGTCAAAATTACTTCCATCACACCTGCATTATCGCGGGTTACATCCCGTGTGATAGTTTTGTAGCCCGGTGCAGAAATTTCCAATTTGCATTTGCTGATTCCCTTTACAACCACGCGCGTTTCACCCAAAGCATCAGCAGTAAATTTCTCAGTTTCGGTTGCCTTGCAACTCAGCGATGCAGCAGCAGTAGCAACAGGTGATTTTGTGTTGGCATCAGTAACTTTCACTAAAATCTTGTAGTCCAATTTTGACGGGTCAAAAGTGAAACTGTAAATGTCGGCATCGCCTTTTCCTCCGCTTCGGTTAGATGTCAGGTAGCCCGATTTTCCTGTTTTATCAACTATAAATGAAAAGTCATCAAAGTTTGAATTTACGGGAGCGTGAAGATTTTCGGGGCGTTGCCATTTGCCATTTTTTAATGTGGTTTTGTAAATATCCAAACCGCCCAGTCCGTCAAAACCATCGGATGAAAAATACATTGCGTTATCTTTATCAACGTGAGGATAAACTTCATCGTGGGCAGTATTTATTTCTGCGCCAAGATTTACGGGTGCGCTCCATTTATCACCTGTTTTTTTTGACACATAAATATCGCTGCCGCCATAACCTCCCGGGCGATTGCTTGCAAAATAAAGTGTGTTTCCATCGGCTGATAATGCCGGCTGAGCATTAGAAAAACTATCGCTGTTGAATGGCAATTCTGTAATTATTTTTTTGCCTTTAGCAGGATAAGTTGTGCTATACAATTTTACCTGAATTTCCTTTTTATCCTTTGATTTTTTGAAATTGCTTCCCGCAAAAATCAACTCCTTAGTAGTGCTGTTGTATGCAACTGCATTGTTCTGCGATTTGCATTTGAACTTAGCTTTTTTAATGCCTTTTACTTTTGCATTTCCTGCTGCCGAACTATCCTGTGCAACATATACTTTGTTGAAACTTCTGCTGCGCCAATCGCTTGCCAGCGCTTTACTTGTCTTGCCTTTTCTGTTTGAAACTATCAGCAATAATGAATCATTAAAAGCCGAACTAATCTCCGATTTTTTTGAATTGAATTTCGAGTTTTCTACTTTGTAAACTCCACGGTCTTTTGATAGCTCTCTGATGTTATCCAAACCAATAAGTATGTCGTCAATGCTTTGGTCTGACGGTTGTGCTTCCTGATACTGCTGATAATATTTTCTTGCTTCTTCGTAGCGCATATTCATACGCAGCATTTGTGCCAACTGAAACACAACCTCCGGTTTTTTTGAGCCGCTCTCCACTGCTTTTTTATACCAAAATTCTGCCACCGCAGGGTCGTTCATCAGGCGATAGCAATTGCCTAATTGCTCAAAAATATAGGTGCTGTCTGCACCTGCTTTATCTTTCGCTTTTGAATACGCATTGGCTGCCTTTTCAAATTGCAGTTTGGCGAATTTTTTGTCAGCAGATTTTGTAGCCGTTGAAGTTGCTTGTGCCTGCGATTGACCGACAAAAATCAATGTAAGCAACAGACTGAAAAAGGTTTTCATCACTTTTGTTTATGTAGTACAAAAATGCAATGATTTAATATACACACAAGCAACTTTCACATAGCCATACTTGAAATGACTATGTGAAAGGACAAAGCTACATCTCCGGCTGCAACTGAAGAATAGACATCTTCGGAAATTGCTTTTTTGTAGCCTCATCTGTTCAAGCCTAAGTATTTTTGGTTGTATGAAAGATGTGTGAAACACAGAATCGATGTTATTAAAATTTGTTTGGGTTCTTCGCCTTATTTCACCCAAAACAATATCCTGTCGCCAATATATTCTCCGTTGATATACGCGCGCTGCATAGGAGCAAAGGCAACTACTTCTTTTTTCAGTCCTTTCTTAGCATCATAACTCCATCGTTCACGAAATTTTACTCGGTCAATTTCAGAAGGGTCAAGTTCTCTTTTTGTAACTGTTTCTATCGGGTCATAAGGCGGGTCGGGAGATAAAGTGCTGACAGTATCTGTAGATACAATAATCCTATCGATTTCGGTTAAAGTGAGCGGCTTACTGAAATCTTCCGAAAGCGGGTCGAATGCTTTTATCTTGCCTGCTCTTACATCTTTAAGCAGTGATTTCAGCCAGGGCATCCTGCCGCCCGCCTCTATATTGTTGGTAAACCAATCTGCATCTGATGCTTCCTGCGAGCGAATAGTTACTGTATATTCAATGCGCTCGGTAATAGTTTGCGCATAACCCTGAAAAAAGACTGCGGTTAAGAGAAAAATAAAAATGATTGGCTTCATATTGTTTGATTTGTTTTTAAATGTGTTTGAATTTTCCTGCTACCATATATTCTATTATTTTACCAAAGGAGTCCATGAATCATAATGTGCTGTTAAGAATTTTGTAATTGTCATGTGTATTTTTAGATTTCATCAGCAGCGTCATCAGCACAAAAACTGCGAAAAACAACACGCCCAACTCTAACGATGAATAGTTTGAATTGGGAATTATTTCCACTTTATCCGATGCGTTGTGCGCCAACTTTAAAAAGCTGTCTAAAAAGCTGTTGATGCCCATGTATGAAAGAAATATCGCCACCACCATCACATCCGCCATAGACCATTTGCCCGTTTTGTTGATTAAGAATGTGGTGAGGGGCGTGCTGCGCTTTGTAACTTCTTCATAAAGGAGCGACACTATTTTTGAAAACGGAAATGCTATGCTGAAAACAAAAATCAGGAAGCCCGTGAGCATGGAATAAAATCTGCCATCGGAAAAAAGAATTTTAATGACCTGCAAAATGCTTTTCGACTGGTAATAAAGCACTTGGTTACGGAATGAAATATTCTCCCCCATCAGCGCAAAGCTGAATTTCATAATACGCACATCAATCGAAATCATGGGAACGGAAGTGCCTACAATAATCAGTGCCGCCAAAATGAACATACTGCCAAACCTGAAAAGCACAGCAATGTTTTCATTCAGCAAGCCTGCAACAAAAATTACAATGGAAAGCAACAGCAAAGGCACGGCATACCATATTATTTTTGAGCTTAGACGCGCTACCTTGCCTTCCAGAAAAGAAGTGCAGGTTTCGCAATGATGCTTTTTCTGAATGGCATTCAGCACACTCAAATCTTGCCCCGAGCGAGTTTCATCTATAAGTTTCGCAAGGCGGTCTTTTACATAATCTCTGAATTGCTCTTTGGTTTGAGGGGTTTCAATCACGCTTATGATTTCATTGGCAAAGCGGGGTACTTCCTGCCTGAACTTATCTCTGTCGAAAGCTATTCCATACACTACGGTCTTAGTTATTTTTTCAAACCAGTTGCCTTCTCTTTGATTTCTTTCCAAAAAATCTGCAAGCTCATCCAGCAGTTTGTAAAGGGCGCGCTCGATATGCCCTTTTATTACTTCCCTGTTTTCGTGGGTAATCTCAAATTCGTCAATTTTCTTTACTATAATTTCGGCTACTTTTTCTTTCCATACATCAATATTAAAAAGCCCGTATTTGATGTTGTTGAGTTCGGCAAGCTCATACTTCATCTGCTGCTTTTCAAAAGATAATGAAATGACATTATAGGAAAGAAAAGCGATGAGCAGCGTAATGATGATGGTGAGTATTGCTTTCATTTATTGCTTTTTAAAAAGTGTTATTGAAATTTAGTTTCGTTATCTCTGCCTGCGAGTGCGGTTTTTTTCCGTGTCCCGCGTTTTGAAAAAGCCGGAGGCTGGTAACAGCATCACTCGCCAGAGGCGAGCGATGGCGGGAGAAAAATAAAAATGATTGGCTTCATGTTTGTTTGCTTTTTTTAAATGTGTTGTTGAAATTTGTTTTGTGCCTCTTAATCAAAAAACTCCTTTCCATCCTTGTCTATCTTTCCGCTTTTACCATTTCTTTTAACGTAGGCAAAACCATCTTTGAAAGATGATGCTTCA
Source organism: uncultured Chitinophagaceae bacterium (assembly GCA_964605875.1). Taxonomy (GTDB): domain Bacteria; phylum Bacteroidota; class Bacteroidia; order Chitinophagales; family LD1; genus UBA7692. Next base: position 14,704 of record CAZSEG010000002.1, on the reverse strand, counting down.
TCATATATGAAAGGAATGACTTCCTTACCTGTTGTATCTATAAAACCAACCTTTTTATTAAGCATAACATCAGCAAATCCCTCTTCGAAGAAAAGTGCCCAATCGTATTTAAAAGGAATGATTACCTTTCCTGTTCTATTAATAAACCCCCATTTCCTGTTTTTCTTAACAGCAGCCAACCCTTCTCTAAAATTAACTGCTTCATTGTATATGAAAGGAATAACTTCTTTGCCCGCAGAATCGATGAAACCCCATTTTTTCTTCAACTTAACTTCCGCTAATCCATCACTAAATCCTACAGCATAATCATATTTAAAGGGAGTTATCTCTTTTCCGGTTTTGTCCATAAAACCCCATTTGCCATTTAGTTTAACTGCAGTAAAGCCTTCTTGGAAGTAACCTGAGTAATAATCATATTTAGTAGGAGTAATGGCTTTACCTGAGGTATCAATAAAACCATACTTGCCATCCAATACAATTACTGTAATGCCTTCTTCTAAAAAGTTATTTGCAACTCTATCGAACCTGACATTACTTAGATTGGTATGCTGCGCATGAAGTACCGTGCTGAAAATTAAAAGAAGCAATGTTGTTTTTATTGATTGTATAACCATAGTATGATTGAAATTTTAAATTACACAAGTAAAGTATAGGCATTTATTAGTCTTTTATGCAACGAACAGACAACCTACATTTTGACACCGAAAAAGTTGCTTTGGATACATATTTAACATCGTAATCTACTCCAATTCCCCACGCATGAATACCTCTTGGGGTTGAACTCCACCAATTACCATTGATTCCAATATCCTGGTATCCATTGTTGTGACCACGATACCCGCCTGGTTTTGCCGAAAATCCACTGCTGTTGGTAGCATTAGCATTGGGACTTTTCCAGTAAGAATTCGATTCTTTCATTTTGCCACCAGCAACATCTTCGCCACCTAAATAATTTATCAGTATGTCCCACTCATTGATGCTTGGTAAATGCCAACCTGTTGGGCACACTTTGGTTGCTGTTTCCCAATCATATAGACATCCGTATATCGCTGCGTTTTTAAAGTCGTTTTCGTATGCGTAATACCCTGTTTCTCCAATGAAGGCAAGGTTTTCAGCCATCCACCATTGCGAGCCAATTTTTACAGTGCTGTATTTTATACCATCTCTGTTATCCTGTAGAGTGCCTGTTTTTTGAGCATGGGCAATTCCTATAGTAATCAGAATTGCAATTGTTATCAATAACGTTTTCCTGAAGTTAGACTTCTGCGCATAAAGCATAGTTCTGGAAAATAAAAGAAGTAGTGTTGTTTTTATTGATAACTCCATGTTAGTTGTATTTATTAGGGTAGAACTGTATATCTTATCTGTAAGCTTTTTCACAATAACATCTTAATGTTTCTCTAAGCGTTTTCTTTTCACAGGAATAGGAAAAAGTTGTAGAGACTTCCCATGTATTTCTCGATAGATTTTGCGTAATCGTGACACCAGAACCATCTCTATTTTCTGATTTGTAGACCCTTTTTTCACCCGAAATTAATTGCTCTTTATAATATTGATCGATTTTCAATTTTGATTCTAATTGTGATATGCATTTCTCAATCTTTTCATAATTACTATTGTTGTTAGAGCTATTACCTGAAGATGATTGGGTGCTGGAGGAATTAGTGTATGATGAATAAGTTGTATTTGGATAGCTTGACGAAGAACTTGTAGCTTTACTTTGTTTGCTATCCGATTTACTATCTTGTGTAGCAGCATATAAGAGCGCACCAACCGCCAATACTGCCGCGCCAGCACCTATCCATTTCTCAGTATTAGTAGATGACTTTTGAACATACCTGCCATTGTTTAAATCTCCATTGTTGGCTACACCTTCCCAATAGATAGTTCCGTCCTCATTATACATTTTACCAGCGCCATGATAAACATTGTTTACCCATTGACCTTCATAGAATTTTTTTCCATTCTTAAAATATGTGCCGTATCCATGACGCGAATGCCCTTTCATATCGCCTACATACTTATCACCACCTGGCCATGTTTGGGTTCCGTATTTTGGGTCGCTACGAAGCCAATTACCCTGAAATTTATAACCATTAGTAAACATCTGTTCCCCACTTGTGGGCCAACCATTTTCCCAATTGCCTTTATAGATGCTACCGTCATCATAATAGAAAACACCATAACCATGTCTATCATGGTTTGCATATTCACCATCATAATACAATCTACCAGTATTTACATCATAAGATTTACCTTTCCCATGATGTAAACCCTCTTTCCAATAACCTTCATATGTTTTATCACCTAATGTATAGCTCGTCCCCAATCCATCAGGCTTTCCATTTTTAACGTACCCTTTATAGGTTTGCCTTCCATTTGATATCAGAGGAAAATTTTCAACATATCCATTTTTAGTTTGAGTATTAACTGCGTTCGTTCCTTGACTATTGTTAGAAGACGATTGAGCATAAGAACCTGAAAAATTATCATTACTCCAATTACCCTCTTTTATCAGCGTACCACTTTCAGAATACTCTTTTCCATACCCATGCTTTTTACCATTTTGCCACTCTCCATCGAATTTTAATTGACCATTTTTATAATACTCTTTGTATCTGCCATGTTGCTTATCCATTTTCCAATAACCTTCAGATATTTTATACTTACAGCCATCAGAAATTCTATCAACATTTACATAACAAATGGTAACGTACCCATTGAGCTTGCCTTCATAGAATTCGCCTTCGGCTCTTTCAGCATGTCCATCAGGTAACTTTGAGTACATAACACCACGCCCTGTTATTCTTCCATTTTCGCAATCTCCTTCATACTTAAAATCTGTAGTGTGATATCCCCAACAGTCCGAGCCAATAGCTTTTCTGAGTTTATACTCTTGAGCGTGTGCAAGCTTGCACGAAGCAATCAGTAAAATGAGAATTATGAAGTGTTTCATTGTTTTTAGTTTTTTAAAGTGCTATTGAAATTTGTTTCGGTTTTTATGCTTTTCAATCAAAATATTCTTTGCCTGTTTTATCTATTTTACCCCGTTTGCTGTTTAGCACAACTGTTGCAAACCCTTCCATGAAAGGAAATGCCTCATCATATTTTAAAGGAGTGATTTCTTTTCCCGTTCGGTTAATGAATCCAAATTTGTCATTCAGCACAACGACTGCAAACCCTTCACGGAAAGTAAATGGATAATCATATTTCAAAGGAGTAATTTCTCTTCCCGTTGAGTCAATAGAACCCCATTTGCCGTTTGACTTAACTACTGCAAATCCTTCAAGAAGAAAAGATGCATCATCATACTTCAAGGGAACAATTTCTTTGCCCGTTCGGTCAATAAATCCCCATTTCTCATTCGACTTAACTTGTACAAATCCTTTTTTAAGAGAAACTGTTACATCATATTTCAATGGAGTGATTTCTTTGCCTGTTCTGTCAATGAAACCCCATTTGTTGTTTAGCTGAACTTTTGCCAATCCTTCTTTAAAAGAAACAGCCTCATCATATTTCAAAGGAATGACTTCTTTACCTGTACGGTCTATAAAACCCCATTTGTTGTTTAGCTTAACTTCCGCCAATCCTTCATTAAAAGCAACTGCATAGTCGTATTTCAGAGGAGTAATTTCTTTGCCTGTGCGGTCTATGAAACCCCATTTGCCGTTCAGCTTAACGGCTGTAAATCCTTCGCTAAAAAAACCTGAGAAATAGTCGTATTTCGCAGGGGTAATTTCTTTGCCTGTGGTGTCAATAAAACCATACTTACCGTTTAATGTGATTACCATAATTCCTTCTTCCAAAAAGTGGTTTACAAGACGGTCGAACCTAAGATTACTTGGATTAGTATTCTGTGCATGAAGCACCGTGCTGAAAATTAAAAGAAGAAGTGTTGTTTTTATTGTTGCTTTCATTGTTACTTTAGTAATGTTAGTAACCGGGACGTTGCCTATTTTACTTCCTTGCCGTTTACAAAATTTCTTACACCTAAGAAATTGCCATCATAATCCCAGCTTTTTGATGCGCCATGTAGCTCCCAGTTTATGTAATTTGATTCACTACCTAATTGTCCGTTGTCATACCACGACTTTTCTGTGCCATGCTTTTTTCCATACAAATAATTTTCCTCCATCAATATTTGCCCATTTTCATACCATTCTCTTTGTAAGTCATGTTTTTCTCCATTCGAGTAATTTGATTCATTCTTTATTACTCCGCTTTCATAATACACTTTGAATTTTCCGTGTGGTTGTCCGTTTGCATAATTTGTTTCTTTCCACAGCTTACCGTTTTCATACCATTCTCTTGTTACCCCTGTGAATCCTTTGAAAGTTTCCGGTTCTTCAGATTTCAAATTGCCGTTTTGCCAATATTTTTTTTGTATTGATGTATTCTGCTGGGCACCGGCATTGCCAAGCATGAGCAGCAATATCACTGAAAGTATAATGGTTGTTTTCATTGTTTTGTTTGTTAGTTTATTGTCCGTACTGTGATTTCTATGATTCCGGGCTATGGATTTACCTTACTTCTTTCCCGTTCTCATACTTCTTTTCGCTGATTAGTTGTCCGTTTTCGTAGGTTGTTTCGTAGCGGAGTTGCCCGTTTTGCCACCATCCCCTTTCTACGCCATTTTCTTTGCCATTCACATAGTTTTCTTCGCGTTGCAATTGTCCGTTTTGCCACCACCCCTTGCTTATACCGTGCTGCATTCCGTTTTCATAGTTCGTTTCGTAGCTTAACTGTCCGTTTTCATACCATACCTTTGCTGCGCCATGTTTTTGTCCCTTCACATAGTTCTCTTCATGATGCAGTTGCCCGTTTTCGTGCCACACTTTTCTTATGCCGTGCAGTTGCCCCTTTTCATAATTTTCTTCATACCATAATTGCCCGCTCAAATTCCATTGCTTTCTTATGCCATGCTCTTTGCCGTTCACATAGTTTGTTTCAAATTTTAATTTCCCGTCTTCATACCATCCTTTGGGTGCGCCATGCTCCTGCCCATCCACCATATTGGTTTCAAATTTTAACTGCCCGTTTTCCCACCATTCCTTTTCCACACCCTGTTGTATTCCTTCCACATAATTTTTTTCACTTTTTAGCTGTCCACTTTCATACCATTCTCTTGTTGCACCATGCGCTAAACCATTTACAACATTTTCTTCTTCCCGTAATTGTCCGTTTTCCCACCAAATCTTTCTTATATCTTGCTCCGTTCCGTAGTTTAGCTCGGATTTTAATTTCCCGTTTTCATGCCATTCCTTTGTTGCGCCATGTTCTTCCCCTTTTTTATAGTTGATTTCGTAGTGTAGCTGTCCGTTTTCATACCATTGCCGTACCGTTCCCGTAAAGGTTTCGTAATTATATGGCTCCTCAGATTTCAGCTTCCCGTTTGCCCAATACTCTTTTTTCATTTTCTGTGCATCGGCATTGCCAAGCATTATCAGCAACATCACCGAAAGAATAATTGATGTTTTCATGTTTGGTACTTTCATTTTTAGTAAGATGCTACTGAAATAAATTTTAGTTTTTCTTCGTAACGGAATCTATCTTGCCGATTCTTAGTTCGTTTTAGAGGTGTCGGTAGTAATGTGTTTAAAAACCAAGTAAATACCTAACGCCAGTAGCACTGCTCCTAAAGCATACAAGAAAATGACGAAAGATTTACCGCTTGTCAGCCTCCCTCTTTCTTTTGCCAACTCTGACTGTACTTCTAACTCCAACTCAATTCGCCTTCTTTCTACTTTGTCTGAATTAAAGTATTTTGGCAGTTGCCCATCTTCTATCTCTTTTCTGATTTTAGCCTCGACATATTGCTGGCTTTTTGATGATGTGAACATATCAAGATTGCTTTCAATAGCAGTTACTTCTGATGAGTTATCAATTCCCTTGAATATGAGAATCCCACCAAAAGCCAGTAGCACTATTCCAAATAAAAATGACCTCATAATATGTGATTTATAAAGTGTAAATTAATTTCTCAAAACCTCATTTATTACCATTTTGAATTTTAATTCGGAAAACACCTGTACTCTCTTTTGTACTCAATACCCATTGCACAAAAAGGAGCATAGCGGCACATACTTGTAACTTCCAGTTCATCGAGTATCTTTTTCAACTCTGCTTCAAATGTGCATGAGGTACTGCCGCAGTTACCTGAGTAGTATCTGAAAGTTCCTTTAACCTTAATTTTATTATTGCCCGATTCCTCTACATCGCTTACGGTCAGGTCGCCTTTGTAGGTAAGCCCCAATTTGTCCATCCAAGAAGTTGCCTTGTTTTCACAAAGTGATTTTACGTATGTTAAAGCCTGCGATGATGCAGCAGTTGAAATGGTTAAGAAGGTTAGCAGCACGAATAAATTTTTCATTTTGTTTGTTGATTTTAATTTTCTGCCTACTCTATCCCAGCTTTTCGGCATTCGCTGTTTATCTTTTAATTCCATTGGTTAAAACCAATGGCTGTTTTTTGACCAATAGCATTTTTATTTTTAAAACAGGCTAAAGCCTGAAAAAGAGGGTGTGTTTCGGGGTAAAGGGCTTTAAACAAGTAGAAAACAAACCCCACCGCACGGGAGGGGTTTCCTTGTATGCGTGTCATAATCCCGTTACTGTTACTTCCAAAGTATCGCTGTACTGCCCTTCGGTTTGGTCTTTGATGACATATACTGCGCGGTATTTCCAGATGGCGGTTTGCCCGAGTGGGGGCAACGGGTACGTGTCCTCGTAGTCAGGAATGGTGTCGTAGGCAAGAAAACTAAATGTGCCTGCACCTCTGTCCACCTCAATTCTGATGCCATCGGTTTGTCCTTTTACCCATTTAATTACAGGACGGTTCACTCTGAAAATCACTTTCAATTCAGGTTTAAGGGTGTTCGGGTCAAAGGTGGTATCATCGCCAATAATGCCTAAGTTTTCACCAATAGTGGTGTTGTAATTTGGATGGTTTTTAATGATTTGCACCAGCTTAGCTATTTCGCCAAAAATGTTGAAGCGCGCTACTGCCGGCAGTGTAAAATCGGGCGATGGGGGCAGCATGGATATAGGTTGGTTACTTTTGAAAAGATTGTTTTTAAATGTGGTGGCGGTTTTGTTGTATTCGCGCAGCGATTCCAGATACACCACAAATTGACCGTAGGTATCGCGGTCGGCTTGTATTTGCGCCAATTGGACTGCCGGAATGTCTAATGTAGCTGCATATTCAGCCAGCTTTTGATAGAAATTTTGAATCCAGACAACTCTGCCATTATCTGTAGTTGGTAAATACTCTTTTTTCATGATGTTGTATGTTTATGTGAGATAATACTTTTGAAAAACGATTCCGCTTGCTTCATCAGGGATTCTTTTTGAAGTAAAAGGGATTCCGGTTGCTGTATTCCGATTGCCTTTTGCTTCGGAAGGATTTCCATTTACCGCGGAAGGATAGCTTTTTGCTTCATCAGGGGTTCTTTTTGCATCAGAAGGGTTGCGTTGAGTTGTAAAAAGATTTCCGTTTGCTTCGGAAGGGTATCTTTTTGCCCCGGAAAGATTTCCATGAGGAGTAAAAGGATTCCCTTTTACGCTAAAAAGATTTCTTTCCAGAGCTGCTTTTTGATTGTGTAATGTTGAGTGCGTGTTCATAACCGGCAACCAGACTTGTTAATTCTTTTTGATAAGCCAAACATAGTTTCCACCTCTGCGCATTGTTTCAAACCCCGCTACTTATTGTATGAAACTGCCTTTACAGTGTACGAAATGCTTTTTCAGCTTGATTTATGAAATGCAAGTATATAAATTATGGGACAAAAGTGTCCCATAATTTTTTTCACCGTGCCCGACTTTTGGTAGGTGAAAAATCCCGCAGGTATTAAAGCGTTCGGTGTACATGTACGTCAGCTACGCGAAAAGCGCGATTTAAGCCAGCAAGAACTGGCAGACCTCGCAGATTTAGCCAGAAAGACTATTGTACGTATTGAGAATGGTGACAGTACAACCTTTGACGTTATGGTTTCGCTTGCGCGGGGTTTGGAGATTTCTCTTGAGGAGTTAGTCAGGTTTCCTTTACCAAAGGAAAAGAAGAGCTGACCTGTTACGAATTTCAGCCCCGGCTGGTAGATGTTCGGAAGATTGGTTTGGCGCGGGGCTTTTGTTTCATCCCGTTTACGGGAAGCCCGCTTAAAAAGATATTTTCATTATGTCATGTATTGCCACAGGTTTTAACCTTTGGCTTGTTTGCCGCAGCAGTTTTTGACCAAAGGAATTTTAGATAAAAAGTGGGCTAAAGCCCGCGCTATACCTTAAAGAAGGAAGTCTTCCGAACAGTTAAGGCGAAAACACCAACCCCGGCAGGATAAAAGATAGTTTCCATTGCGCCTGCCCGCATAATACATCCTTTATTTATTGTATGAAATTGCCTTTATAGTGTACGAAAATGAATTTCAGGGGTATTTTATACAGTAAATCAGTCCTTTCATACAATAGACTTCGGGGTTTCACAAAATGTTACGGGTTTCCGTTTTATTTGCGGATGTGAGCGAAGTCATTGATAATGGTTAATGATAAATGGTAAATCCGTAAATCGTCAATCTGTAAATGGTAAATAGATAAATGGATATACTGAAACAACTGCCAATAACAGATTGCTTCGTTCCTCGCAATGACGACCGATTTTGCCCAGACGACTACGTCATTGCGAGGAACGAAGCAATCTCGTGTCATCTGCAACAGGTATCCCGCACGCGGGATGGAGCTCCCGGCATGACAGAACTCTATCGTTACTTTGTAAAAGCCCTGACGGTGGTTTTTTCACTCCTGCTCACCGCCCACCTCCACGCACAGGAGTTTGCCTATAAAAAATACACCATCCGCGATGGCATTCCGCAAAGCCAGGTGCTTGCAATTGCGCAAGACGAGCAAGACAATATCTGGTTTAGTACCAAAAGCGGGTTCTCGCGCTTTGATGGCATCAAGTTTCACAACCTATATGAAAAAGACGGTGTGCCGCGAATGGAGCCGTACATGATAGTACCCTATAAAAACGGCAATATCTTATTTGCAAAAGATAAGCAGCAGCCATACATATATAACGGCAAGACCTTTCAAGCAGCAAAGCTACCCGCAGGCTATACTTTGTACTATGCTGATATTTATAAAAAAACCGGAGAAGCATTAGCCGCGCTCGCCAATGATAGCTTAAAAAAATCGGGTTTGTTCAAATTAGTAAACGATAGCTTTCAACTTTTTCAGGCAACTAATTACAGGAAGATTGAATGGATAGCCCCTGTTTTTTGGATGGGTGATAGCGCGGACAACTTTTGGATAATGAGCGGAGAAGATTATCATAAAAGAGATATTGAAAAATATGAAAACGGGAAATTAACTTCGACAAAACAGCTTGATAACCTATCGGGCTTTTGCACCACAAAATCGGGTTATTTATTCTATGAAGGGAAAAACCAAAAGATATATGCCACTCCTGATGAAAAACAGCTGATAGATAGTTTAGCTCTAAGTTTTAAACAACTGATAAGGACTTTGATAATGGATAATTTAGGGAATATATTTATTGCCACACGACAATCGCTTTATATAAAGTTTCGAGGCAGCCACAGCCTCATCCAAGTGCCTGCCAACTTCAACCACATTAATACTTTGATGATAGATAAGCACAATCAGCTTTGGGTTGCCGATGAAGGTGCGCTGTATAAATTTCACCACTTTGCATTCAGCCATTTTGATGAAAAGCAAGGCTTGGGAAAAAATATATGGAGCATAGTAGAAGATACCCAAGGCAACTATTGGTTCGGAGGCTATGAATCGGGTTTGTTTTTTTACAACAACGAAAAATTTCAAAATCTGAACAACCCAAAGTATCTGCCGCTTAACCCATACTACAATTTCTTTTGCAAAGATTTTTACATGGGCGCTGCCCGCGATTGGAAAGGGCGCATCTGGTTGCCGGTAAATAGATATGTTACCATTACCGACCCGCCAGCTAAATCTGCTACCATAATCCCAACACCCGACCACGTAATGTTTTACCTGCACCCCGACAATGCTCAAAAAAGAATGTACCTGTGCGGAACAAGGGGCGTGTTTATTGCCGATGATAACCTGCACATTGTTGACTCCATCCCCAAAGGCAGGCTTTTTCGCGGCAATGTGGTTTTTGCCACCAATGCAGGTATGAATGGCAAAGGCGAAAGAAAGCCCTGCAAATGGTTTAGCAGCTTCCGCAATATAGCCTGTGTGGAAGGCGAAAGGATTGATACAGGATTCTACAACCAGTATGGCAAGCCTGTAGCAGGAATATGTATGGCAGAAGACAGGCAGGGCAATATCTGGATGGGCAGCAAAGACGGGCTTACACAATTCAACGGCAAAACATTTCACCTGCACACCGCACCACCATTCAACGGCAGTATCGGCAGCCTGCTGCAATATGACGACAGCACACTGTTTGCCGGTTTGTCCGATGGGTTCGCCATCATCAACACTGCCGCCACACAGCGGCAGCGAAAATTGGTTTACCGGGTATTCAATGAACACAATGGTTTTATTGGAATTGAAACCGGGCAAAATGGTATAATGAAAGACAGTAAAGGTTATGTATGGATAACTACTACCGACTATGTTACCCGCCTTGACCCGCGCCTGCTGCCCCCGGTAAACAAGCGCTTTAATACAATTATCAAAGCTGCATTTATCCAGGATGAAAACTACAACTGGCAATTGCATCAACACACCAGCAACCAACATGCCGACACCCTGCCTGCCGAACTGCCATACAACAGTAAACGCATAAAATTCAACTTCGGAGCCATACACCACACCGCCCCCGAAAACACCCGCTTTGTTTACCGCCTCGATGGCTTTGACGAAAAAT
>CAZSEG010000002.1:0-3831 GCA_964605875.1 uncultured Chitinophagaceae bacterium | reverse complement strand
ATTACTCCTTTCGTGTAAGAGCCACGCAAAGCGATGAATTTACGGAAGACAACGAAGCAATCCTCCACTTCTCTATTGCCACACCTTTTTACCTCCGCTGGTGGTTTATAGCACTTTGCAGCTTGGGCTTTCTTTCGCTCACTGCCACAATTGCCATCCTCATTTATCGCAAGCGCAAGCAAAAAGCCGAAAATGAGCTGCGCCTGCAATTAGAGCTTAGCACGCTGCAACACCAGGCATTGCGCGCGCAAATAGAGCCGCATTTTGCCGCCAATGTGCTGAACAGCATCAATGATTCTGTGCTGAATGACGAGCGAATGGAAGCAAGTAAAAACCTTGCCAAATTCAGCAGATTAGTACGCGATTCGCTGCAACTATCTGATGTGCTTTATCATACTCTGGAAAACGAAATTTCATTCATTCAAAATCACCTCGAAGTTGAAAAAAGAGTGCTGAAAGAGCGGTTGAGATTTGAAATTATCATTGGCGATTCGGTAAACATGGGGCTTGTTATTCCGGTAATGCTCGTGCATACCTTTGTTGAAAACAGCATCAAACATGCCATAAAGCAATATGCCGCAGGAGGTAAAATTGAAATACAGCTAAGCAACCCGGGCGGCAAAACCCTGATACAGATAAATGATATTGTAGAAAAAGAAATCAATGCCCCGGCAAAGCCCGGCACCCGGAAAGGTATTTCTATTATTGAAAAAATTATTCAACTGCATAACCACAACAACGTGCATAAAATGACCATTGACATTACCGATACACCTTCCGGCAGAACGGTGATAATCAGCATACCAAACAGATACAATTTCAACACAACATTTACCAGGCATGAAAACAATTAAAGCAATAGTAATTGACGATACCGAAAGCAGCCGCGGGGTGATGATGAGCCTGCTGCACAACCATAAAGATATTGAGCTGTGCGGAGTAGCGGCAGATGCCGCTTCGGGTATTAAGCTCATTATGGAGCACCTGCCCGATGTTATTTTTTTAGACATTGAAATGCCCGGCATGAACGGTTTGGAGTTGGTAGATGAACTGAAAAAATCAGGCTTTAATCCTCATGTAATTTTCACAACAGGCTACCACAATTATGCTATTGAAGCCCTGCGCAAAAGAGCTTTTGATTACCTGCTGAAACCAATTGATGCGGATGAACTGGAAAAAACACTTACACGATTGCGCATACAGCTCAAAACATTCAGCAGCGATGTGATACTGTTTGGCAAAACAAGCTCAAGCCCCGCACGGTTGCGCTTCAACACCCGCGCAGGTTTTTTGCTGATAGACCCCGATGAAATAGTGTATTGCAGGGCATCGCATAACTACACAGATGTTTTTACCGATGAAAAAACCTGCCAGACCGTTACAGTGCAGATAGGCAAAATCGCTCAACTGCTCGAAGAGACAACCATCAAAAGGCTTGGCAAATCCTTTCTTATCAATGTCAACTACATCAAGGAAATTGACCGGAAGAAAGAGTATTGCCAGTTCCTTAAAAACGGTAAGTCCTTTTCTATCGAGTTAAGCGAAACGTATTTGAAGCAGTTGGATGAAATGATAGCGTAATACCAATTGTACATAATTTTTTTACTCCGAAAGCTGCATTTCCGAAGAAGTGTCTATTCCTTTGCCTCCAAACACAGCACATGCGCCATCTCGGAATCTTAGATAAAATGCCCACGCTTTATGTAAACCCTGTAGAGTATCATTTGAAATTTGCCAATGATGATATTGTGGTGAATGAGTTGCTGGGAAAAGAAATTCAACTGCGCTGGACGGGCAATATTTATTGCACTATCTGCGGCAGAAAAATCAAGAAGAGTTTTGGCGAAGGCTTATGTTACCCGTGCTTTGCCAACGCTCCCGAAAATGCCGAATGTATCATACGCCCCGAATTGTGCCGCGCACATTTGCACGAAGGGCGCGACCCCGAATGGGAAGAGCGCACGCACAACAAACCACACTTTGTGTATTTGGCTTTAACCAACGAAGTAAAAGTTGGCGTTACGCGCGATACGCAAATTCCTACCCGATGGATTGACCAAGGCGCAGCAAAGGCAATCATACTTGCCGAAACACCGTACAGGCAATTAGCAGGCGCAATCGAAGTTTGTTTAAAGCAATACCTGAGCGACAAAACGCATTGGAGCAAAATGCTGATGAACATTCCAAGTCAGAATATTGATTTGCTATCGGAGAAAAACAGGGTATCAGCATTGCTTCCCGAAGAATACAGGCAATACATTTCGCCTGATGATGAAGTATTGGAATTGAAATATCCTGTGCTTAATTATCCTGCAAAAGTTACCAGTGTTAGTTTTGAAAAAAATCCCGACATTAAATTACCACTGAACGGCATTCGCGGGCAATACTTTTTGTTTGAAGGAGGTGCGGTAATCAACATCCGCAAGCACAGCGGCTTTGAAGTGGAATTGATAGCATAGAATACTTTGTGTATTCATCTCATACCTCAATCAATACTTCTTCACATAACTATCGTCCACAGCCGAAGTGCGGAACTGTTGTAGCTTGCGCGAAACGCTGGTGTCTATTTGGTTATCACCATATTGAAGAATATAACCGCCAATTAACGCTGCATCCACTTCCAATTTCAAATCCACTTTGGTGATGTCCGTTTTTGCTTTTAAGCCATCCAATAATTTTGTGATAGTAGCTTCATCTAACTTAACGGCAGAAGTAATAGTAACCGTAGTGATTTTATTAAGCGTTTTGTATTGCTCGATAAAAGATGCTGCAATTTCAGGAACGTAAGCCTCGCGACCTTTTTTCACCAACAGTTCAAGAAACTTGTAGGTAAGCTCACTCACTTTGCCGTCAAACAATTTTGAAAGAACTGCCAATTTTTTGTCGGAAGTAACCACAGGGCTTTTCAGCAACAAGCGCAACTCTTTGCTTGAAGAAGTAAGCGCGTTTATACCAACCATTTCGGTGTAAACAGTTTCTAAAACGTTGCGCTCCTGCGCCAGTTTCAATACCGACTTAGCGTATCTGGAAGCAATTCTGAATGAACTCATATTTTTATTTTAAAAAAGACGTAAGACAACAGACATGAGATATAAGACGGCTTTTGTCTCGTGTCTCATATCTCACATCTCATATCTTTTAATTAAGGCTTGTTTCTTTCATCAATTCGCCCACGTAGGCTTGCTGTTCTGTGCTGCCTTTCAATTCTCTGCGCAAAATTTTCTCTGCAATATCCAAAGAGATAGTAGCCACTTCGTTTTTCACTTCGGCAATAGCTGCTTTTTTCTGTGTTTCAATTTCGCGCAATGCCTGTTGAATTTTAGCATCCGCCTCGCTTGCAGCTTTTGAAACAATTTCGTTTTTCAGTTTTTCGCCTGCAACTTTCGCTTCGGCAATAATTCTGTTGCGCTCCTCTTTGGCTTCAATCAGCAAGGCTTCGTTTTTTGAAGTCAAAGCAGCCATTTCAGCTTTGGCAGTTTCAGCGCTTTTCAATGCTGCATCAATGCTGTCTTCGCGCTCTTTCAAAGCATTTACTATCGGCTTAAAAGCGAACTTTCCTAAAATCACCCACAGCGTTACAAAAATGATAAGACTCCAAATCGCCAAACCCGGGTCGGGAGTTATCAAACTAAATGCGCTGTTTCCTTCTGATAATAATGTGAACATTTCTATTGATTATTTATTATTGATTATTTACTGCTGTTTTCCCCTTCGGGGGTTAGGGGGCAAAAACACCGCCTGCGTGGCAACCCCATCGCAGGCAGCGTTTACGTTGAATTACTTCAACAATGCAACGATAACTGCGAACAACGCAACACCCTCGATGAATGC
>CAZSEG010000001.1:28464-68588 GCA_964605875.1 uncultured Chitinophagaceae bacterium | reverse complement strand
TTTTCGGAAGATATTGATTTGGCTTTGGATAGAGAATTTTTAGGTTTCACAGGCGAATTAAGTAAAGGCGACATTAAAAAACTAAGAAGAAAATCGTATCAATTTATTACAGAAATTTTTACCGAAGAACTGAAAGCAAAGTTTGCTAAATTAGGTTTCAAAGAAGTAATGATAAAATATCGTGAAGTTGAAAATCACGACCAAGACCCTTTGATTATTGAAATTTACTACGACAAACTAACCGAAACAGATACTTATTTGAAACCCGGTGTTTTGGTAGAAGTTGGTTGTCGTTCATTGAAAGAACCTTTTACCCAAAGAACTTTCGGGACATTTGTTTCACAAATCTATTCGGACAATCCTTTTACAGACAAACCGATAACCATTCCTGTTGTAAATCCTGAACGAACATTTTTAGAAAAGGTATTTTTACTTCACGAAGAATTTCAGAAAGCGGACGAAAAAATACGAGTTGAACGCCTAAGCAGACACTTGTACGACATTGAAAAACTAAGTCAAACAGAATATGCAGAAACCGCATTGCAGGACACAGAACTTTACAACACAATCGTAAGACATCGAAGCAAGTTCACAGCAATTTCAGGCATTGACTACGACAATCACAAACCCGAAAACATAAAATTCATTCCGCCTGACAACTTGCTACCACTTTGGGAAAAAGACTATCAGGATATGACAGCAAGTATGATTTATAGACAACCTTTATTGTTTGACGAACTCATAAAACGACTAACTGAATTACAAAAGCGAATAAACACAAGCCAACGCTAAAGCAAGCACATTTGCATTTTTGCCCACACACAAAGCCAAACAAAAAATGCAAAAGAGCTTGCTTGCCAACGCACCAACAGACGGACGAAAAAGGGCAGCACCCAACATCGGTTTTGCGTCAGGCGGGGTGACGTGCTTCTATTGACAATTTTGTGTATAATTGAGGTGCGGTCACAAAGCCAACGCTTTTGCACCACATTTAATTTTGTCCCAACGCACCCAAGCCCACCCGCCACCCGACTTTGCAACTTTCTTAACAGACAACGTGAATAACTTTTTGAGCTAAAATTATTGGCAGACAAAAACTATTCTGTTTTTTTGGACAAAATACGCCAAAGCAAAAAATGTCAAAAACAGAAAGCATATCATTCGGAGAATACATTAGGACACTTCGGGAAAACGCAAATCTTCCGCTTAGGAAAGTTGCGGCAGAGTTGGACATTGACACATCAACTTTGAGTAAGATAGAAAAGAATGAACGCAATGCTAACGAACAAATCATTGACGGAATTTCAAGAATTTTTCGTATTGACAAAGCAGATTTAAAAGTTCGTTATCTAAGCGATAAAATCACTTATCAACTTTTGGAGGAAGAAGACGGAATTGAAATTTTGAAAGTAGCGGAAGAAAAAATAAAGTATCACAGGAAACAAAAATAGAATGGCAAATAAATTTAGAGACTATAAAGCGGAAAACGCAAATTGGATAACACTTGCAACAGGAGAATTTTATCCTGACATTCTTGTTGATGCTTGTAATTTATACAAACCTGTTCTTGAACTTTTCGGACAACTTTTAAAATCAAGCGAAAGTTCTGAAAAATTGTTTTTGCAAACAGTAGAAATCAATCAGCCTTGGATGAGAGTTCAGCTTGCAAGAGTTTTCAGAAAATATGTAAGTCCTAACACGCCTGTGGAAATGCTGAAACAAAAGCGAAAAGCAGAATGGATTTGCAAAGAATTTGGTAAAGGATTCAGACCAATCGTTGAAGTTCAAAAAGCATTTGTATCTCGTCCTATGCCTGATGAAGCACTTTGTGCTGTTCTTTGGGAATACAAAGACAGAGGGCAAAAAGGTTATGATATGACCGAAAGAATGTTTGAACTTTTGAGAAGCAAATTTCCCGAATTTGAGATACTTGGACCCGAACGAGCAGGCAGAGATATTTTGCTTGGCGAAGTGTTTGAAGATTATACAAAACCTAACCGTCCTGCGGATTTTATCATCAAGGACGGAAACAACATTTTGGCGGTCGGTTTTGCAAGATACGATTCGGACAGAGGAGGTGCACAGGAAGATGACAGAACGGGCGGATATTCCAATGCTTCCCGTGAATTACTTGAATATGCAGTCGGCAAAGATTTAAGAACAAAAATCATTTTCGTTAATGACGGACCGGGCTTGCTGTTGGGTTCAATGTGGGACGATTACAGTTACATTGAAGAAGCATCGGACGACATCAAAGTAGTAACGCTACGAATGATACCCGAAAGAATTACCCTTGAATGGTTAAAAAGTTAAGACTATGGCAACAGGCGTAACAAAAACAATGTGGCAGGAAACAGTTCAGATTATTTCGTCTGAACATTTTCCTTTTGAAACTGATTATGAAATTACCTACAAAGGCAAAATGCCTGAAAGGGAAATTATATCAACGCCATACACCGAAAAATACGAATCGCTTTATGGCGAATTCAAAGAAAACAAATTGTTCTATGGCGACAATTTAGACGTGTTACGTTTTCTGTTGCAATCGGGCAATTTGAAAAACAAAGTCAAGCTGATTTACATTGACCCGCCTTACGGCACAAACAGCATTTTTCAATCACGAAATCAAAAAGATTCTTACAAAGACGATTTAGTCGGCAGTCATTTTATTGAGTTTATCAGACGAAGATTGATTTTGTTGCGTGAACTGTTGTGTGATGAAGGTTCTATTTATGTTCATCTTGACAGCAATATGACTTCGCAAATCAAAATCATAATGGACGAAGTTTTCGGAGCAAAAAACTTTCGTGGTTTTATTACCCGAAAAAAATGCAGTAACAAAAATTCAACACGAAACAGCTACGGAAATATTTCCGATTACATTTTGTTTTATTCTAAAACAGAAAATTTTACTTGGCATAGAGCAACCGCAGTTTGGACAGACGAAAAGATTTTGAAAGAATATCCGTGTATTGATGAAGCAACAGGCAGACGGTACAAAAAAGTGCCAATTCACGCACCGGGAATTAGAAACGGAGAAACAGGAAAAGAATGGCGTGGAATGTTGCCACCGCAAGGAAAACATTGGCAATACACACCAGACAAATTAGAAGAGTTTGACAGAAATGGAGAAATGTATTGGTCTGCAAATGGCAATCCGAGAAGAAAAGTCTTTTTGGATATGGATAGAGGTATTCCCGTTCAGGATATTTGGTTAGATACGCAAGATTCTCTTAATCAAAACATCAAAATCACAGGCTACCCGACCGAGAAAAATCCTGATTTATTGAAACGAATTATTGAAGCTTCATCAAACGAAAATGATATTGTTTTGGATTGTTTTGCAGGTTCAGGAACAACGCTTGGCATTGCGGAGCAATTAGGCAGAAAATGGATTGGTGTGGATAATAGTTCAGAAGCATTGGATAATATTTTGAAACGTTTTTTTATAGGACTTGAGGGAATGGGCGATTATGTGAACGGCAAAAATGATACTGACAATACTCTTTTCCAAACAACTCTTTTTGAACCAAAAGCAGAATACGGAAAGGCTTTGAAAACAGACTTTGAAATTTTATCGGATTCCAGATATTCGGATTTGGCAAACGAAATTTTAGAGAATTATTTAAACAGATAAAACAATGGCATAAATGATTATGGAATTTACAGAACAACAAAAGAAATTTATAAATGATTTTGTAATAGAAATCAACAGTGGCGATGCTGCAATTTTTGCAGGAGCAGGATTTTCGGCTTCATCAGGTTTTGTAAATTGGAAAGAGTTATTGAGAGATTTAGCTGTTGAATTAAAATTAGATATTGATAAGGAACAACACGATTTAATCTCTGTTGCACAATATCATTTCAACAAATTCAAACGTGGCAAAATAAACAACAAGATTATCAACGAATTTACCACACTAACAACAGGGAATGAAAATCATAAAATCTTATCCCGAATAGGCGTTGACACATTTTGGACAACAAATTACGACCAGCTCATTGAAAAAACTTTGGAAGCAGATGGCAAAACAGTTGAAACGAAAATCAGAAATGTGGACTTTTCAAGAAATATCAAGAAAAAGGACGCTATTGTTTACAAAATGCACGGAGATAAAAACTCACCTGATGAAGCGGTTTTGACAAAAGATGATTATGAAACCTACAACGACAAAAAAGAATTGTTCTCAACTGCATTAAGAGGCGATTTGTTATCCAAAACATTCTTGTTTATAGGATTCAGTTTTGACGACGTAAACCGACACAACAGGAAATCAATGAGCAAGGCGAATTTAAAGTTGCTCGTTATCTTGCTCTTTTCGGCTCTTGGGTGAAATTCCTTAGAGAAATCGGAGAGTTTACAGAAGCAAGTTATCATTTTCCGCAAGGCTTACATCTTGGGCACATTTTGTATATCCTGAAAACGTTGCTTGGCGGACGTTTGAAAGGAACGCACCTTGATAGCAACTACATCAGAATTAGAGGAAATCTTGGCGAAGACAGATTAGGTGCTTTTCAACGACAAACAAAATACAAGTTGCAAGGCTTAATGGAATTGGGTTTAATCGTTGATGACAGAAAAATTGGTGCAGACACAGATTATCATTTGCAACTTACGCCAAAAGGAAAAGAAGTTGCAGAAGCACTAAAACCGTTATTCAAAAAACTTGACCTTGAAGGAAAACTGATTACAAAAGTTTTCTTGGATATGCACGCAGTTGGCTTAATGCTTAACTATCTCTATCGTATTGAACGAAGAGTGACAATTACAAAAAACAGCATTTACCAAAATTTCTTTCAGGCTTTGTTTGTCGCAAGTTACTGCGACCAAAACGGTATTGAAGCTGCAACCGAAGAAGGAGCAAAAAGAAGATGTCCGTTTCTTTTAAATATTCTTGAAGCAACAGGAATTATCAAACAGGAAACAAGTTCAATCGAAGTATTACAGTTTGTTCTTTCTACACAGACAATTCAGCTACAACACAAAGAAAGCGAACAGCAAATAACAGAGCGTATCAACAAAATTGAAAACGCACCCGACAAACTTTCCAAAGAAGAAGTTTCATTACTGAAAGAAACTTTTGGCAAAGAGTTTCTGACTGAAAAGTATTATTTAAAAACATTTAAAACCGTAAAGTAGTATGGCAAACAAATCACACTTCAATGCAGGGCATATAGCGATGAATACGCTAAAAAAGAATGGTGTTGCACACAGTAGCCACATCGAAACGAAAATGCCTGAAAAAACCTATCACGGTTTGTTCACACAGGACGCAGTTGAGTTCTTGAAAAAAATGCCTGATTCTTCGGTGCAGTTGGTTTTGATTGACCCCCCATACAACATTGATTTGGCACATTGGGATACATTTGAAAATTATCTTGATTGGGCAAAGCAATGGTTAGACGAAATTTATCGTGTCCTTTCAGACACGGGAAATTGCGTAATCTTTGGCGGTTTTCAATATCAGGATTTGAAAAAAGGCGACTTGTTGGAAATTATGCACTACACAAGACATAATACCGACTTGCGTTTTACCAATCTTGTAATTTGGTATTACAAAAACGGAATGAGTGCCCACCGCTTTTTTGCCAACCGACACGAAGAAGCCATTTGGCTTTCCAAAACCAAAGACTACTTTTTTGATTTAGATTCTGTTCGTGTTCCCTATGATGAAGAAAGCAAAAAAGCCGCATTAAAAGATAAACGGCTTTTAGCTGAAAGCATTGAGAAAGGGAAAAACCCAACCAACGTTTGGGAAATCGGACGACTTAACGGAAATTCTGTTGAGCGTGTCGGACACCCGACACAAAAACCACTTGAACTCATTCGCAGATTTGTAAAAGGCTTATCTTATCCGGGTTCTTTGGTTCTTGACTTTTTCGCAGGTTCGGGAACAACAGGCAGAGTTTGCATTGAAGAAAACAGAAATTCAATCTTAGTGGACAACGACCCTGCAATGTTGAACTACTTTAAACAACATACTCAATCAATGAATGGCAGTTTCTTTTCTGCACCTTATGAAGTTGAGGTAAATCCTGATTTGTGTGAGTTTTTGGAGGTTGTGAAAGAAAATGTAGAAACAAAATATGAAACAGCTATCAGTAAAATAAGCGGATAAAACGTTAGATATGGCGGATAAAAACACATTTTTTCAGGGTTCGCTGTTTGAAGAAGACTATCTGATTCGGACATTAGGGGCTATTGTTCATTCACCTGAAATTGCCCTTACTGAACTTGTTGCCAACGCTTGGGACGCAGGAGCAACAACTGTTGACCAACAGGATTTCTGTTATTGAAGCAATAAGAAAACTTTCAAAAGACGAAGATGTTGATGAGTTACACGTTTTGCACCCGCTTGTTACAGCGGCTCGTTGGCTATTTGGACCTGAATTTGAATCAGCAGAATATTCATCAAATCGTCAACTACAAAGTGCTATTGAGACAGTTTTCAAAAAGAAAATTGGAAAAGAAGTTTTTAATAATCACAAAAAACGTCCTGACATTGTTGTCTTAAATGATGCAACAGCTTCGGTAACAGGAACGGAAGTTTTTGACAATGATTCAGGACTATCAACTGTAAATAAAGTGCTTATCGTTGAACTTAAACGAGGAAAATTCAAACTAACTCGTGATGAACGAAACCAAGCACAAGGGTACGTTGAGGATTTTGTGAATTGTGGTAGCTTAATTGGTAGTCCTTACATCGAAGCATTTGTAGTTGGTGAATCATTTCAAGAGAAGATACAACCTATTTCGACAGTTAAAAATGAAAACAACGTTGAAATGGGCAAAATACGAATTACCACATTTGGACAACTTGTAGATACGGCAGAAAAAAGACTGTTTGGACTTAGACAAAAGCTAAGCGAGAGATACGATGATATGCCAGGCATGGAACTATTTAAGCAACAAGCAAGCTGACTTTTCAACCAATGGGACAAAAGCATAAGCCAACGCACAAGCACACACATTTGCAAGTCGCACAAGGCAACCGCACAAACCAAAACTTGCAAAAGAGTGTGCTTTCCAACGCTCAACCGACAGACGAAACAACGACTGAAAGAGGGGCAGCAGATAACAAGGTATTGCCGCAATGGGGGGTGAAGTGCTTCTATGAAACTTTTGTGCTTAAACGAACGGTAGTGCATCTATTGAACATTTGTGCTAAAAATCCCCCACTGCGGCAATACCCGAACCGTTAGCGGTAATTTTAAACAGACAGACAACAAGTAACATAAAACAACATGACAACAAAATATTTTATTGACATTGAGCAATACAGTTTGACTCGTGAAAGAGCCAAACCGACAGAAAATAAATGCAATACTAATTGCCGGTGCAGGCGGAGTTTATTGGAATAGTGGTTTGGGCGTTTGGGAATTTATTTTTGGTTCGCTAATGCTGTTCATTGCTTTCAAAGGACTGAAACATTACTATTTCATTGGTATTGGTATTCCCACCCAAACAAAATGTATATTTCCAAAATTTGTAAAAATTTAAAGGGCTGGTAAAACAAAATGTATATTTCAACAATGATTTAAAGCCTGTTTAAGCCACTTTAAAATCAATTAAACACAATCTCCCGCAAATGTATTCTTACGGGCTGCCATAGCTTCATTAGCAGTCTGAAATTCGTTTCAAACAATGCTTGTGCCGGAGCGGAAACACCTGTTACGGATACTGTTATTGAAAAGCGCGAAAACAAACCTCCGCCATCGTGGTAATGTGTGCCGTCATAACGTATCGTTCCATCGCGCCTGATTGCATAGCCGTAGGTTATTGTTGCCGTTGTTGCGCCTAATGCCTTTGCCATTTCCTTAATGCTCCATTCAGTGCCGGAATAACGCATTACGGCAATCAACTTTGAGAACAACAACATCCTGCCTGCTTCATCCAAAGAAAGAAAATCAAAAATATTGCCGTCAATGCCGAACATCTCCAACAGCAATTGCAACTTAACGGGGTTTTGCTCCGTTGTAATCCATACTATTCAACGTTTGTTCTTCTAATCCGCCACTACGCAAAGCCGTAAAACGTTGGTGGCAACCTTAACAGACGACATCGCAACGACAAAACAGAAGTAATATGACAAGAAAAATAACTTTTATCATCGGACTGTTCCTTTGGACGACAACCGTATTCGGACAAGAACTTATTGACGTAACCCGCCTCTCTCAATCATTCCAAAAACAATTGCTTTGCCTTCTATCGGAGAAGCCTTTTTATCTTTTCTTGTAACATTAACACCGCTTTTGTTTTTCTTGTTTAACTTCTTGCTTTCATGCTTGTTAGTTTCTTTCCCTCCAACAAATGTTTCATCAACTTCAATTATTGCACTGGCTGAATGATTAAATGAACCGCTTTGCAGTGCGAACCTGATGCGTTGCAGCATAAACCAAGCAGTCTTTTGTGTAACGGAAATATCCCTGCTTAATTGCAAAGAAGAAATGCCTTTCTTATGCGAAGTAATCAGGTAGATAGCCATGAACCACTTTTGAAGCGGTATAGGACTATTTTCAAAAATAGTTCCTTTGGTTGCTGAAAATTGCGAGCGGCAACCATAGCATTTAAACCTTTTGTTTGCGCCCTTCAACATGCTCACCTTTTCACTCTTACAGGCAGGGCATGTAATCTTTCCATTCCATCTAAGCTGTATCAAATAGTCAGTAGCCTTTGCTTTATCCGCAAACACCGTAGCTACCTCTAATATGTTTTTGAATTTCATGGCTTAAATATAAATCAAATAGATGGGTTAAACAAATATATAATTACCAGTAACCTTAATAAAACAAGGCTTTTAACATCAGGCAGTTAAGTTTTTACTATTTGACATATAAACATCGTGTTGTTTTTGCTATCCTTGCAGTGTGGAAAAGGTCGGTTCAATAGAAATCAGAATTACAGGTTCAAAGGGAAATCTTGACCTGTCGCCCGATAATTACGATATTCGGGAACTGATTGCTATGCTTGAAAATGCCGAAAATTTGCTTTATTCGGGCGACAAAAAAGACAGACCAACTATTAGTTACCGTATTGAAGAAGGTTCTGTAAAGCACATCTTCAAGACCTCAATGCAGTTTATCATTGGTTTTAATGCTGTAATCGGACAAGTAAATCAAACACAGAACATTGATTTTCTAGACATAAGAACAGCAAAGGCCTTTGAAAATATCCAAAACATTGCTACTAAAAAGAATTACGTTTTCAGCATAAAAACATCGCTTGACCAAACCAACGAAGTGAAATTGGACAAAATGACCCGTTTTTACAGAACGGAGGCAATTTGGGCTGATGCTGAATTTTATTTTTACGGCAAGGTTACAAATGCAGGTGGAAAGGACAAAGCAAACATTCATCTTGCAACCGAAGAACTCGGAACAGTAACAATAGAAACGCCAAAGGCGTTTTTAGAAGATTACGAAGAAAATTTACTTTACAAAAGTTTCGGTATTCGTGCCACAGGTAAGCAACATTCTGAAACAGGCGAAATTGATAAATCAACGCTCAAATTTGTTGAGTTGGTTGATTACCAACCCAAATATGATGAACAATATTTAAAATCACTTAGGGACAAAGCAAAGAAAAATTGGCTTGGAACGATTAACCCCGATAGTTGGCTAAACGAAATTAGAGGAGGTTATGAAGCATAAACGAGCACTAAGAATTCAATAAAACGTGCGGTACATAGTTATATTATCCTTGTTGTTAATAGTGGTAAATCTGTCTGCTTTTGCACCACCGACTTTTGCCGTGAAAACAGTGGTGATAGATGCCGGACACGGAGGCAAAGACCCGGGCGCAATCGGCTTGAATAAAACGCAGGAAAAGAACGTGGCATTAGCGGTGGCATTGGCTTTGGGCAAAAAAATAAATAACGCCTATCCCGAAGTAAAAGTGCTTTATACCCGCAGCACTGATGTGTTTATTCCGTTGGTGGACAGAGCCGATTTTGCCAACAAAAACAAAGCTGATTTATTTATTTCCATTCACTGCAACGCTGCCGAAAACCGCTCGGTAAAAGGCAGCAGCACGTATGTGTTGGGTTTGCACAAATCGCAGGATAATCTGGATGTTGCCAAGCGCGAAAACGCAGTTATTGAATTAGAAGACAACGTTGAAAAAAATTACGACTTCAACCCCAACAGCCCCGAAGGACACATCATTATGAGCATGAAGCAAAACGCTTTTTTAGACCAAAGCATTGACATTGCCGCGCGTATAGAAGCTGAACTGACGGGGCGCAAAGAAACCAGCGGCAGCCGGGGCGTGAAGCAGGCGGGTTTCTTTGTGTTATACAAAACTTCCATGCCATCGCTGTTGGCGGAAATCGGTTTTATTTCAAACCCTACGGAAGAAATGTATCTGGCAAGCAAAGAAGGACAGGATGAAATTGCCGATGGATTGTTTAATGCTTTCAACAGCTACAAAGCGCATATTGAAAAAGCAGGCAAGCCACTGACAAACGCATCAAAAGATACCGCAAGTTCGCAGGTGGCAGATAAAAACAACCCGCCCAAAAGCGCAACTCCCGTAGTGGAAAACGAAAAAGTGCAGGTGCAAAAAACCGAGCCTGCAAAAACAACTGTCGTAAAAGAAACGCCCAAGCCTGT
Organism: uncultured Chitinophagaceae bacterium; assembly: GCA_964605875.1. GTDB lineage: Bacteria > Bacteroidota > Bacteroidia > Chitinophagales > LD1 > UBA7692. The sequence continues at coordinate 57,977 of CAZSEG010000001.1, read as the reverse complement.
TGCGGTGAAAGAAGAACCCGTAAAGAAGGAAGAACCCAAGCCTGCGCCAACAAAGGTTGAGCCTAAACAAGAGCCTGCAAAAACCGAAGTTGCGGTAAAAGAAACGCCCAAACCTGTTGCGGTTGAAAAGAAAGAGCCTGCCACATCGGGCTTGGTATTTAAGCTGCAAATGTTCGCATCTTCAAAGGGTTTGAAATGGTATCCTCAACTTACAGAAACCTTTGGCAAAATTGATGTGGAAACACTTCCGAACGGTATCAACCGCTTTATGACGGGCAGCTTCGCCACCTACGAAGAAGCTGAAAAGCTAAAACCCAAAGCAACAGAACAGGGCTATCCCGATGCTTTTGTAATCGCCTACCGCAATGGCGAGCGATTGGATATTGCTGCTACTAAGGCATTTAAGAAATAAAACAGCCTTTCCAAAATGTGGTTTGTTTGGTATAACCTACACACTTATCCACAAAAAAATCCCATGCTTAACAAATCGGAGTTGCATACGGCAATTAAACCACACACATTTGCCTCCATTCTATCATTCAACATTATTTATTTAAGAAATGAAAAAATTATTGCTTTCCCTTTTTGTCATTCCGGCAGCTATGTTCGTTTCGGCACAATCTAAAGAAGGTGCTTCGGTTAGCGACTTCCGCGATATTTACTGGGGTTCAAAATTAGACTCGGCTTACCGCGATGGTCAGAAATTAGAGTTCATTAAAGACCGTTCATTAAACGTAAAAAATGCTTTTGTGCTTAAAGGCGATGCCATGAATATCGGCAACGTGCGCCTCAATAAACTCGCCTACATTTTTAATGACGACAATCGTTTTTTCAAAGTATTTGCCGAAGGTCCGAAAGAAGATTTCGAGCAGATGAAATTTATTTTGAAGTTCAAATTTGGCGAACACGCCAACGAGCGCACGGTAGATGGCGTTACCATGTATCAATGGTTGGTGCGCGATGTAACCTTCACTTTAAAGCAGTATGAATTTTTGCGTTTCGATATTACCATCGAAAGCAGTTGGCAGGATGCCGAAGCCTATAAAAAAAACACGAGCGTTAAAGACTTTTAAGGATTGACGATTTACGGATTTACAGATTCAGCGCAGGCGATGGCTGTTAGTCTAATATCTCATATCTAACATCTCACATCTGTTTCTCATTCCTGCATCCTCTGGCTGAAGCGCACTTTTGCCACCCGCCAGTAAGCACCCATGATGCGGATGTTAAGCAAGGCAATTGCCGTTAAAGACACAATGCCCGAAAGCAGAATTTCTTTGTAAAGATATTCAAGTAAAGCGCGTTGTTCCACGCTCGAAAGCGCAGTGTGCGGCATACCGAAATCTATCACATCAAATTCGTCATAGAGTTGCAGCAGCATTTCCACGCGATTTAAAATATACACCCACAGCACCCAGTTTGCCGTGAACAGTAAAAACCTCACCCAGTTCGGCTGCAAAAAGCGGATGGAATTGAAGAAAACAAAATAGCGCAGGTAAGTGATGCCCACCACAATAAACAGCCCGTTTTCAATCAGGTAGTTATATTCTATTTTTTGAAGAATGGGCAGTAGCAAAACGTAAGCAACCGATGCGGTGATTATCCAGCCGATTAACTCCTGCAAAAGTGTCCAAAGGATTATGTTTTGTTTCATGTTAAAGAGGCAAATGAACAAACAAAATTGAAAGCTGCGCAACGAATGATACACTGCTGTCGTCTTTTGTGCGGAAAATTAACTATAACCTCTTACTTTCGCGCACGCTGACTAAAAAATATAGTATGATAAACAAGTCTTTACGCTACCTGAATGTTCTGTTTTTTGCAACGCTGATGTTACTTTCTTCAAAGGAAACATTCGCCACCCACGTAATGGGTTCCAACATCACTTACGCCTGTGTTTCACCGGGTCGGTATGATGTATATTTTACCATGTACAGAGATTGTAAAGGTGTAAGTCCCGAAACATCTATCAGTATCAATTACCGCTCTGCGCAATGCGGCATCAACAATAATGTAACGTTGAGCAGAATTGCCGGACCAACCGAGATTCCGCTTTTTTCCGGCTGCCCGGGTGTAACTTCAAGCTGCACCAATTCAAGCGGCACGCATGGCGTTCAGAGAATTGATTACAGAGGAACTATCAATATTCCCGCAGGTTGCGGCAACGATTGGATTTTAAGCTGGGATTTATGTTGCAGAAATGCTTCCATCAATACTTTGAATAACCCATCTAATCAAGGAACTTATATTGAAACAAAATTGGATAACACGCTTTCGCCATGCAACAGTTCACCTCGTTTTTTGAACGACCCCGTTCCGTTTTATTGCGTGAACAGTTCCGTAAACTATAATCACGGTGTGGTGGACATAGATGGCGATTCATTGGTGTTTTCGTTGGCTACGCCTTACAACACTTCGGGTCAGCAGGTTACTTACAACGCGCCTTACAGCCCAACCAACCCGATTGCCACTGCAAGCGGTTTTAATATTGACCCTGTAACCGGAGATATAACTTTTGTGCCGACTCAACAGCAAACAGGTGTTGCTGCCGTAAAAGTGGATGAATACCGCAACGGAGTTTTAATTGGTTCGGTAACCCGCGATATGCAGTTTACAATTATCAATTGTAACAACAGCCTGCCGACAGCAAGCGGCATCAACGGAACAACATCTTTCAGAGATACAATTTGTGCCGGAGCGCAAATCAGTTTCAATATTAACAGCGCAGATGTGGATGCCGCAAACATTGTTACCATTTCATGGAACAATGCCATTACCGGAGCAAGTTTCACGTCAAGCGGAGGCAATCGCCCGACAGGAACTTTTACATGGACACCGCCAACAACCATTCAACCCGGCACTTATACTTTCACCGTAAAAGTTGAAGATAATGCCTGCCCGTTGAAAGGAAGCAACATCTATTCTTATGCCATAGTTGTTGAACCTAATCCAAACCCGCCCGTAGAAGCCGGACAGAATCAGATAATTTGTCAAGGTGCATCGGCTACGCTAACGGCAAGTACCACAGCAACCAATGGAGTTGCCTACACTTGGACTGACGGAACAAATACCTATCAAGGTTCAACCATTACCGTATCGCCTGTTTCAACAACCGTTTATACGGTTTCGTTGGAATATACAGACGGCTGTTCTTCGTCAGATAATCTGGTGGTAACGGTAAATCAAAAACCTGTGGTAACGATTTTCCCTGCTACGGCAACTATTTGTTCGGGAGGTTCTGTATTGCTTACGGCAAGCAGCACTGCCGCAAATAACTTTACATGGTCGCCTGCCGGTGGTTTAAGTTGCACCAACTGCGCTAATCCGGTTGCATCGCCAACCACAACCACCACTTATGAAGTTGTGGCAACCGACAATGCCGGCTGCACCAGCGACCCAACACCAATAACTATAACATCCAACACCCCACCGCCAACTGCAAGCTGCAATGTTATCTATGTAACAACAACAGGCACAGGCGATGGAACACAACTAAGCCCAACCAATTTGGGCGATGCCATCAGCAGAGCAAGGTGTAATAATTCTTGGCTGAAATTGGCAGTGGGCGTTTATGCTACGGATTCAGCTATTACAGGCATTTCAAGTTATACAACTATTGAAGGCGGTTTCGATGCAACAACATGGACAAAATCGAGCCAACCGGGTATCACGGAAATTTTCAGAAGCAGCACTAACCCGAATCACATAGAAGGTATGCCGAATGCTCCGCGCATTGTGGCAATTTATCTGAACTCGGCAAGCTATGTGCGTTTTCAGGATATAACCATCAGAACAGCCGCAGCACCGCTTACAACGGGCGCGGGAATTTCTACCTATGGCGTGCATTTAAGCAATTGCTCGAATTATGATTTTGTGAGAACACAAATTATTGCGGGCAACGCAAGCGCGGGCGCAACAGGCGCGGGCGGTTCTTCGGGAGTAGTGGGCAGTGGCGGCAGCAACGGCAGTGGCGGTAATGGCGGAGCGGGAGCTTGCGGATTATCGGGATGTGGCGGAGCAGGAGGAAGCAATAGTGGTGGCGGTAATGGTGGTGCAGGTCAGCCGGGACAAAATGGTGGCGGAGCAGGTGGAGCAGCGCGCCGGAGGTCTCGCCGTTCGTGGGCGAGCGGATTCACTTGTCAGCAAATCGGAATCATTTCAGGCAGTTCATCTCAACCCGGCAGTGCAGGAGCAAACGGATCGGATGGAGCAGACGGAGCAACCGGACAAGCGGGAACATTTGTAGCGGGATTTTTTAACCCGGGCGTAGCGGGCGGCAACGGAGTAGCGGGCGGTCATGGATTGTCGGGCGGTGGCGGTGGTGCTTCGGGCGGAGCAACAGCGACAAATGGCGCAGGAGGCGGTGGCGGTGGCGCAGGTGGAGGCGGAGGAACAGGCGGCTTCGGTGGTTTTGGCGGAGGTGCTTCGTTTGGCGTTTATGTATATCTGAATGGCAGCGCGGGTAATTTTAATCAATCAAACATTGCAGCGGGCAACGCAGGAGCGGGCGGAACAGGCGGAACAGGCGGTGGCGGAGGAACAGGAGGCGGTGGCGGTTTGGGCTATGAAGACGGATTGTTTGGACGTTGCGATAACAGACCAAACGGTAACGGAGGACGCGGTGGCAATGGCGGTAAAGGCGGCAATGGCGGCACAGGGCAAGCAGGTTTGAGCCGCAGAGTTTACTTAGACGGTGGCGTGGCTCTTGCTGCTGACGACACTTTGTTCAACTTGACTGCTCAACAGGTAATCAATGTTTCCAACACAAGTTGCACCAACACGCAGGTTACTTTCGGGCATCAGCAAAATACACAAGGCAATTGGAATTTTGGCGCGAATGCAACTCCGCCAACAGCAAGCGCAACACCTGCCAACACAAGCTACACGCTTATCGGCAGAAAAAATATTTCATTCAATAGCGATAACTACACAGGCTTTGCAAACATTGCGATTGACCAGGCAAGTTTCGTTCCCGATATTTTAACTTCGGCAACGCCTTTCGGTGTTGATTCGTATTTTGTTTGCGCAGGGCAACCAACAAGTTTTCAAGCAGTGATTGCGGGCGCAACAAGCTACGATTGGGATTTTGGCGGTGCGATTTCTCCTTCAACTTACACAGGCTCACAATATCAAACCTTCAACGGATTGGTGTTTAACACGGCAGGTGAGTATGAAGTTAAACTCCGAATCTTCTCCGATTGCTGCGGTTATTCGCCATACAAAACAGTGTTTTTGCGTGTTGTTCCTCAACCTAATGTAAATATTTCGGGTTCAACGGTGCTTTGCACAGGAACGGATATTACTTTAACGGCAAGCGGAGCGGATGCCTACAATTGGTCGCCATCGTTTGGTTTAAGTTCCACAACCGACAGCGTGGTGGTTGCTTCTCCGGCATCAACGGTTACTTACACGGTTATCGGCACAAGCGCGAACGGGCAATGTACTTCGCGCGACAGCATTACCGTAAACGTTAGCGAAACACCTGCGGTAACGTTCACTACCGTAAATGCAGATTGCGGCAACAACGGTTCAATAACTGCCAACGTAACACCGCAAGGAACATACACCTATTTGTGGGATGACAGCACGGGTTCAACCACGCAAAACTTAAACAACGTTTTAGCGGGAACTTACACGGTTACGGTTACTTCGCAACCTTCGGGATGCACTTCGGTTGGCTCTGCGTTTGTTAGCCCGGGCAGTGGTTTGATTGCATTTGTGGACAGCAGCAAAGGAACTTCTTGCTATGCGGCTTGCGATGGTTTTGCAAGAGTTCGTCCGTTTAATGGTGTTGCGCCTTTCTCTTATTTGTGGAGTACGGGCAGCACAACCGACAACGCGCAAAATCTTTGTGCGGGAACTTACAGTGTTACGGTTACGGGCGCAGACCAATGTTTTTCGGTGGCAAATGTTACCATTGTTCAAAGCGATACATTTATTGCGGAAATCAGAACGGTGGGCAACAATCTTTGTTCGTATAGCGCGAACGGCTACGCATGGGCAAATGGCAAAGGCGGTTTAGGACCATTCGATTATCAATGGTCAACTGTTCCTGCGCAGGATTCAAGCTGGGCGGTGAATTTGGCAACGGGAACTTACACCGTAACCATCACCGACAGAAACGGTTGTGTGGCAACAACGCAAGCAGTTATTGGCGCACCCGATTCATTGCAGCCGAACGCAACTTTCAGAAACATCAGTTGCAACAACGCGAATGACGGTTCAATATTACTGCAACCGACAGGCGGAACTCGTCCATACACCTATACATGGAATCCGACTTTGCCGGGCAACGACACTTCAAAAACAGGTTTAGTGCCGGGTACATATTCTGTTACTATCAGAGATGCAAATCAATGTGTAACTTCTGAAACTTATACGGTTACAAACCCCGATGTTTTGGCGGTAAATCCTGTGGCATCGAATGTGAAATGCAATCAGCCGAACACGGGCTTTGTTGCAACCAATCCTTCGGGCGGAACGCAGCCTTACAGCTATCAATGGTCGCCAACGGCTGCGCAATCGGGCGATTCGGCTGTGAATCTTGCTCCGGGCACTTATTTCTTTACGGTTACGGATGCGCACGGCTGTCAGGTAACAGGCAACAGAACAATTTCCGAGCCGCCTTCCATCAATGTTTCAACCGTCAGCGGAACGCCAAATATTTGCTTCGGCAAAAATGACGGCACTTTGACTTTCACCGCTACGGGCGGAACTCCTGCTTTGGTTTTTGTGGTCAGCAACGGAACGGATACTTTCAGCAACAGCAACGGGCAATTCCTCAATTTACCTGTGGGTAATTACACTGCAAGAGTTACGGATGCTGCGGGTTGTGATATTGTTGCAGGCACATACAACATTGCTGTCGCAAGACCGGATGTGTTTACATTCGATGTGGATTCAACTTCTTGTTTTGGTGATTTTGCTGATGGTAAAATTACGATTGAGCCTGTAAACGCAACGAACGCTCCTTACCAGTATTCATTCAACGGTGGTGCGTATCAGGATTCATTGACTTTCGATAGTTTGGACAATGGTGCTTACACTATTGTTATCCGCAATGCCAATTTCTGTGTAGATACTTACAAAGTGGATGTGCATGAGCCATTGCAAATACAGGCAAGCATTGCGCCTGCGGTGGATACTGTTTATTTGAATTTAGGCGAAAGCGTGCAGTTGGATGTAACAACCCAAAATGCCGATGCGCCTGTTTATGAATGGATACCAGGCGCAGGTTTAAGCTGCGAAACTTGCGCTTCCACAACAGCCACGCCAACAGTGCATACCAACTACACGGTGCGTGTGCGCAATGCAGGCGGCAATGAGGCGTGTTTTGCCGATGCTACCCGCTTTATTTATGTGGCAATTAAAACGGTGATGCCGAATGTGTTTTCGCCAAATGGTGATGGTAAAAACGACCGCTTCTTCCCTGTTTCCAACTACGCACCGGAAGTTAAAGAGTTCCGTATTTACAACCGTTGGGGGCAACTGGCGCATGACATCCCCGAAGGATGGGACGGCAGCTACAAAGGCACACCGCAACCCGCAGGAAGCTACACTTACTTCATTATTTATTTTGAAGAAGATGCCGCTCGCCCGGGCGAAAAAATTGAAAGAAGAAAACAAGGCGCATTGACCTTGCTTCGATAGATAATTTCTTTTGAAATTTGAAAGACCGCCCGGTGAGGGCGGTCTTTTTTTTGCGGTTCAACGGATAGACTTCTTCTGAAAATGGTCGCCTTCATAGCAAGAAGTCGAAGGGTTATTTTCTGAAGAAGTCTAATATTGCGGCATGAAAATCTCAGCTACCATCATTACCATTGGCGATGAATTATTGATTGGGCAGACCATTGATACCAACAGCGCATGGATTGGTCAGGAACTGAATAAAATCGGCATCAGAATTTTTCAAAGGCTTGCCATTGGTGATGATGCCGGACAAATTACCGATGCTTTGAATCTTGCTTCATCGCAATCGCAATTGGTGATTATTACGGGAGGTTTGGGTCCCACAAAAGATGACATCACCAAGAAAACATTAGCTGAATATTTTGGCGTTGGCTTTACCTTCTACGAAGAGGTGTGGGAGAAAATGAAAACCATTTTTGAAAAGCGCGGCAAAGAGGTTTTGGAAATGAACCGCAGTCAGGCAATGCTGCCTGCAAACGCAACCATGCTGCCCAATATGCGCGGCACGGCACAAGGTATGTGGTTTGATGAAAAAGGTGTTGTGTTTGTTTCCATGCCCGGTGTGCCGCACGAAATGAAACACCTGATGGAAAAACAGGTATTGCCGAAATTGTTACAACACTTTGAGCTTCCGAAAATCATTCACAAAACATTGATGACATCGGGTGCAGGCGAATCAAGCATTGCAAATTTGTTGCGCGATTTTGAAGCCAATCTTCCAACATATATGAAGTTGGCTTACCTGCCTGAATTGGGGATTGTAAAACTTCGCCTGAGCGCTTATGGCGAGGCTACCGAACAGGAAGCAGATGAAAAATTTGCCTTGTTGAAATCGCTTTTGCCTGAATATGTTTTCAGCGACACAGAAATTACTTTGCAGGAACAAATCGGTAAAATGTTGCTGGCTGAAAACAGTACACTTGCCACAGCCGAAAGCTGCACAGGTGGTTACATGGCGCATCTCATTACTTCTATTGCAGGTAGTTCTGCGTACTTTTTGGGAAGCGTAATCAGCTATCACAACGATTTAAAAACAGGCTTACTGAATGTTGCTCCCGAAACTATTTTGCAATATGGCGCAGTAAGCGAAGCAACCGCAGCCGAAATGGTGAAAGGAATTTTACAACACACAGGCGCAACTTATGGCGTGGCAGTTTCAGGCGTTGCAGGACCCGGTGGCGGCACTCCCGAAAAACCCGTTGGCACAGTTTGTTTTGCCGTTGGAAACAATGAAAGAATTATCACACGCAGGTATCATTTCTTTCCATCGCGAATGGAGAATATTAAAGTAAGCGCAAACTCCGCCATGAATTTATTGCGCAGGTTTATGTTGAAGGAGATTTGAGTTGCTGCATTACAATCTCTTAACCCTTATTCCCCATAATTATTTCATTTTTGGAGCATGGTAAAATTTCTTTCTGTTTTTACAGCGGCATTATTTTTTTGCACACAAACATTTTCGCAAACCGTAACATCGCGCCCAAAGCTGGTGGTGGGCATGGTGGTTGACCAAATGCGCTGGGATTATCTCTATCGCTACAGCGAAAAATATACAGGCAATGGTTTCAAACGTATTTTGAATGAAGGCTACGCCAACGAACAGACTTACATCAGTCATTTCCCATCATACACTGCTCCGGGGCACACGGGCATATACACGGGCAGCGTGCCTGCAATTCACGGCATCACGGGCAACGATTGGTTCGACAGAGATGAAAACCGCATTGTGTATTGTACCAATGATACTACTGTAAATTCCATTGGTGGCAATAAGAAAGTAGGGCAGCAATCGCCACATAGATTATTGACAACAACCGTATGCGATGAACTGCGCTTGGCAACAAACTTTCGCTCAAAAACTGTTGGCATTGCGCTAAAAGACAGAGGCGGTATTCTTCCCGCAGGACACACCGCCAATGCTGCTTACTGGTATGACGGCACAAACGGCAACTGGATAACAAGTTCGTTTTACATGAAAGAATTACCAAAATGGGTAAAAAATTTCAACGACAAAAAATTGGTGGATGCTTACGTGAAAAAGAACTGGAACACCTTGATGGAAATGTCGAAATATTGGGAAAGCACCGAAGATAATATGTGGTATGAAGCCACGCTTTCCAACGAAGATTTACCCGTGTTTGAACACAAACTCACCGACCTTAAAACCTCCGGTACCGAAATCATTAAATCAACTCCGTTTGGCAACACACTTACTTTTGAATTTGCTAAAGCTGCCGTGATTGGCGACACTTTGGGCAATCGCGGCATCACAGATTTTCTTGCCGTAAGTTTTTCTTCTACCGATTATATCGGGCATACTTTTGGTCCCAATTCTATCGAAATGGAAGATGCCTACATTCGCTTCGATAGAGAACTTTCGGATTTTCTTTCGTTCCTGGATGAAAAAGTAGGCAAAGGAAATTACCTGTTTTTTATGAGCGCAGATCACGGTGCGGCACACGCTGTCGGCTTCAATAAAGACAACCACGTTCCGGCAGGCAATATGTTTGACAAGCAACTTTATATCAAAGCGGATTCATTTTTACAACAAACTTATGGCAAGAAAAATATGATTCATGCCGTTATCAATTTGCAGGTGGTTTTGAATTACGAAACCCTCAATGCGGCAAAAATTGATATTGCAGATGTGGCGGAATCGCTCACTAAATTTTTGGGAAATGAAAAAGGAATTGCCCGCGTTATTGACATCAGAAAAGTGAATGAAACCACCATGCCCGATTGGTACAGAACCTGCCTGAATAATCAGTATAATCCCAGACGCACAGGCGATGTGCAGATGCTTTTTGACCCCGCATGGATGAACGATTTTCCAAAGGGAACAACACACGGCAGTATTCATCCTTACGACACGCATATTCCTTTATTGTGGTTCGGTTGGGGCATTAAACATGGCAAAGATTACAGCCGCACCTACATGACGGACATCGCGCCAACCGTTGCCGCGCTTTTGAAAATTCAAGAGCCGAATGGCTGTGTCGGAAAAGTAGTAACGGGTTTGTTGAAATAATTCTAAGTAACTTCTCCAAAGTTTAAACTTTGGAAAAGTTATTGAACAGCATTTAATAAAAACACATCATGGGTATCGCAAAATTTTTTGAGAAGCAAATTGTAAAACATCTTCCATCGGTGGCGAGAGCCGTGCAGCGCAGCATGACGGACGATAAGAAAATTGACTTGGTGAAAAACGAAATGCGCAACAATCCCGAAATGGTGGATTCGTTGTTTCCATACAGGGATAAATATCCGGTGAACAGTAAGATGCCCGAAAAATCTTCTTCGCGCGAAGAGGTTTTGAAGCAAATAAAAGAAATGCACGCTGCGGAAAGCGGCAGTTGGAAGGGCGGCAAAATCTCCGGCTCGTTTTATCATGGCGACCAGGACCATTACGATTTTTTGAACGAAGCATTTTCGTATTACTCGCAGGTAAATTCCATTCAGCGCGATGTGTGCCCTTCGCTTACAAAATACGAAGGCGAAATTATTGCCATGACGCTCGGCTTGTTTAATGGCGATGCCGTGAACCAACGCAACCCGAAAGAAAAAGCCTGCGGCTCACTTACCACAGGTGGCACAGATAGTATTTTTCAATCGGTGTATGTTCACCGCGAGTGGGGCGTGGACAAAGGCATTACGCAACCCGAAATTGTGTTGCCCGCCAGCGCGCACCCTGCATTTTTCAAAGCAGCACATTACTTAAATATCAAAGTTCATACTGCAAAACTGGACGAGAATTTTCAAGCCGATGTTGCAGATATTGAAAGTAAAATAACATCCAACACAGTAATGATTATGGGTTCGGCAGGCAACTACGGACATGGCATTATTGACCCTATCGAAAAACTGTCAGACATTGCCGTGAAGCACAAAGTGGGCTTTCATGTGGATGGTTGTCTGGGTGGTTTTATTTTGGCTTGGGCTGAACCTTTGGGCATTACTTGTCCGGTGTTCGATTTTCGCTTGTCGGGCGTTACGGCAATTTCTGCCGATACACATAAATATGGCTATTCGCTGAAAGGCACTTCCACTGTTTTATTCAGCAATGAAAAACTAAGACAGTACCAGTATAGTGGCTATGTTGATTGGCCCGGTGGCGTGTATATTTCTACGGGCTTCAACGGCAGCAAATCGGGTGGCTTGTTTGCGGCTACATGGGCGGCAATGGTGCATTACGGTAAGGAAGGTTACATAAAACGCGCCAAACAGATTTTTGACGTAAACAAAAGGATGAAAGATGTAGTGCGCAGCATTCCTGAATTAAAATTGATTGGAGATTCGTTGTTTATCACTGCTGTCGGTTCACACCAGTTCAATATTTACCACGTAAACGATTACCTGAAAACCAAAGGCTGGCGCATGAACGGGCAACAACACCCCAATGGCTTTCACTTTTGTATTACGGGTCCGCAGGTTACAAATGCAGGCATTGTTGAAGAGTTTGAAAAAGATTTGAAAGCTGCGGTAGAATATGCCAAGGCGCAAAAAGGCGACCCTAAATCGGCTGCCATGTATGGCGGGGCGGGCAAAGAAATTGACCCTTCGATGTACATGCCGATGCTGGTGGCTTACACCGATGTAACGCAAAGCGTTTATCCGTTTTAAGGTTTAGAAAAACTCAATCCAACCTCGCGCCCAACACTACGTTTTTCTTAAATCTTTTCACCTTTCCTTGCAGGTTGAAAATCTCAACAAACGCGGTGTAAATTCCCGTGCGCGCTTTTTGATTATCGTTGTCTGTGCCGTCCCATTGGAACTCGCCTTCCGCGCCTAAAAGTTCGGCTTTTACCAAGAATTTTATTTCACGCCCAACGGCATCATAAATTCTTATGGAAGCCCGATAACCCGCTTCGGAAAATTGGTAACGGATTAAAGTAAAGTCTTTGATGCCGTCATTATCTGGCGTGAACACTTCGGGGTCAATGGTGATGGCATCGTCAGAAATTCCCGTGCTGTAAAATTGTGAGTTTAAATATGTTGGTGTGCCAAAACCAATATCGCTTGCGGCAGAATGCCAGTTGCTCTGCGCGTTTGTCGGTTTGTTGAAGTCAATGCGTTCGAGCGCAACACCGTTTTTATCATCAATTAAAGCGTATTGCCATTTGTCTGAAAAATATAAACTGTCAATCGTAATTCCGTTGAACAATTTCACCACCGCAATGCCTGTATTGTCAGGATAATTCGGAAAGTTTTTGCAGGTAATCAATGCTTCGGGATGCTTCACATTATACTGCGCCAACACGGTTGCAGGATTGGTTGTAAACACCAAATAATCATTCGGGAACATCAGCAAAGGATCGGTGAGCGTGTCGCTTGCTTCCAATATTTTTGAAGTTTCATTCACATCGCGCTCTTCAATCACAATTTTTGAAACATCAAAAATCTTTTGTGTGCGGTTATACAATTCCATGTAATCAACGCCCGAAGTTTTTGGGTTAAAAAGAATTTCGTTGATGATAATATCTTCGCGGTTCATGGTGTCTGGCACGGCAAAACGCGCGGTATCATTGATGCCTATGGAATTGCCCGCGCAATCGGTGATACCGTTCACGCGCACCGAATAAATAATTCCCTGCTGAAAAGGCTGCGCGAAATGCAGCAACACTTTTTTAAATCCGAACGAAACAACTTCAACACTCGCGGGATTTCCAACACCATTATTTATGAAATAAAAATTCGGATTGGTTGCCGTTGCGCTGTCTAAAGTTTCGGTGAATGAAATGCCGAGCGTGTTGCTGTTTGTCAAAGCTGCGCGGAAAATATTCGGCAGCGATTCATCGGGATTATTTTTTGCAACGGAATTTTTCACGCCCGGAGTTCCGCCAATTTGATTCTCGCTTTCCGCCCAGTTGCCTTCGTTCGTGCATGGATTATTCACATCCATCAACTCCAGCGACCAGCCGCCATTTTTCTTCACGCTGCTCTTATACCAAGTGTCGGAATATTCCACATAATGAATCAAATTTCCTTCGGCATTTTTCAGATAAATTTTATCGCCCGAATTGGTAAGCGAAGGAAAACTTGTAACGCCAACAGGATACGTGAAGTTTGAAAATTCCGCCACTGCGCTTGTTCCGCACACCACCAAATATGTATTCGGCAACATCACCACATCGGGAAATTTCGCTTCGGTTTGCGTGGTCGGTTTGCCCAATTTCCAATCTTTTAAATTGATTGCTTTGTTGCTGTGATTGTATAATTCCAAGTATTCAAAGTTGGGCAACTGCACCACAGGGTCGGGGTCTGCCATAATTTCGTTAATCAACACATCTAAATATTGAGCAGGTTGTGCAATTAAAATAGTTGCGGTGTTGTTGGGCGCAGCAATAATTGCGTTGCCGCAATTAGCAATATTTTGAACGGTTAAAGTATAATTCAAAGATGAATCAACCGGCTGCGAAAGTGTCAGCAACACCGAGTTTAATGAGTTTTCAATTTGCGCATTGGCAACATTCAAACCATTATCAAAATTATAGTTTGAAGCATTTGCCGCGCTTGCGCTATCCAACAATTGCGAGAAAAAAATATGCACTGTATTTGCCGAAATCAATTGCGCAGAAGTAACTGCAAACGTTCCTCCATGATTGACATTCCACACAGAATTTCTTTTGCCCGGTGTGCCGCCATTGGCATCATTGCTGCCAATCCAATTGTTGGCATCCAACAAACAAAGGTTTTGCGGATTGATTAACTCCAATGTGTAGCCGCCATTTTTTTTCACCGCATCGGCATACCATGTATCGCTGTAAACCACACCGTGAATTACATTGTTCGCAGCATCTTTTAGCGTAAGCGAATCCTTATCATTATTCAAAGAAGGTAATGAATTTACGCCAATCGTAATTGCGCCCAATGCCTGAAACAAAGGCGCAGAATCGTTGCGCACAATCACTGCAAAGCTATCGGCAGGAATGGTAACAGAAGGCAATGTAATTGTGGTTGAAGCATCCGAAAATTTCCATCCGCCAACATTGATGGCAAACGCGCTGCGATTGTGCAGCTCTACAAATTCAACCGCAGGCAAACCAACTTTCGGGTCGGGGTCTGCCATAAGTTCATTGATAATTACATCATATTTTGAAGGAATAAAATAACTGAACGGAATGCTCTGCACATCCATCACATTGCCTGCCAAATCTTTTACGTTATTGATAGCAATAATATAGTTGGTGGCATTCACTAAAGCATTTGTAAATGTTAGATGAACCAAACGTTTATTCACGCCATCAACCGTTGCAGATAAAGGATTTCCGATGCCGTTATTCACCGGATAATTTGCAGTGGTTTGTGCGGAAACATTTTCAATATTTTCCGAAAACAATACATCCAATTGCGTTGGCGAAACGATGCTCACGCTTTGCACTAAAGGCTTTGTTGTATCACCAACAATTTCACGAATTACTACATCATCAAAGTGATACATATTGTAGCGCGACACAGTATTGTAGCGACCAAAGAAGCCAAAATGCGCAGTGGTTGAATGTGTGTTTTCGATAAAACTTCCATACAAAATATAATTGTTGCCGCCTGTTTTATCGGCATAAACTTCCCAGTTGCCGCCTGCCTTTCGTGTAATTCTAAAAGTGATATTTACAGCGTTTGTCGTGCTGCCGATAATCTCTGCATTGCCCGTAAATACAAGTGCAGAAGCAGTTCCTGTTTGCCTGAAAATTTTAATCGTGTCGCTGCTTCCTGTTTCGCCCAATTGAATATAATAGCCGTTTAATGCTGTGCGCAGGTTTGCATTATCGCTTACCAAATAAATGCGTGTGTAATTGGCGGAACTTGGGTTGAAATCCAATTTTACACGAAACAAAAATTCAACCGAATCAATTAAAGTTGTTGAAGTGGTTAAAGCTAAAGTATCGCCTGCCGAAGGATTGCCGTTGCTTTGCAATTCAAAATTCGCGTTCACAATAAATTTTGCGACATCACCGTTCCATGCAGGATTGTTGGTGAAATCGCCATCGCTGAAATCTTCTGCCACCTGTGCCGAAACCGAAGCAAACAGGAAAGCGAAAAATATAGTTGAGTATAGCTTCCAAGTCATCGTGCCGAAAATAGTATTCTTTGTGTGTTTGCACAGGTTAAGGTTTTGTGAACCTTTTCGTTAATTCACAAAAACTATTTATCCTTGTTCATTCATTAACCAAAATTTCAATCATGAAAAAAGTATTTTCAATTTTAGCGGTAGCTGCCATTTTAGTAGGCGCACAATCTTGCAAAAAAAGCTGCGTTAAATGTACGGTTCTCGGCATTGCGACAAAAACTTGTGAAAGCGATTATGACGCTTCAAAACACAATGGCGTAACTTGGGAGCAATTCAAATCAAATGCTATCAGCTCAGGCTGCACAGAAGAGTAATTCATTTCTTTTCTGAACATAAAATGTCATTCCTTTTGGGGTGGCATTTTTGTTTTCTATACACACAAAATACCACCGTTTGAAAAGATTATTTGGGCAAATCCTTTCTTAAACTATTTTAGCACACCATTACTAAATTCAAATAGTGAAGACATTACAATTTCCATCTCAGATTCAGAACATAGCGCAGGTTGAAAATTTCGTTGAGCAATTGCGCGAAGCGTACCAATTTGGCGATGATGCTTACGGCAATATTTTGGTTTGCCTAACCGAAGCTGCCAACAATGCAATAACGCACGGCAACGGTGGTGATGCATCCAAGCAGGTAATTATCACAGCCGAGCATGATGCCAAGCATAAAGTAATTTCTTTTACCATAAAGGATGAAGGTACGGGATTTGATTACAACAATCTGCCCGACCCGACCAGCCCCGAAAACCTTGAAAAAACAAGCGGTCGCGGAGTTTTCCTTATCATGCAATTGGCTGATTTGGTTATCTTCTCCGACAACGGAGCTACCTGCGAAATGCAGTTTAAAGCATAGAGAATAGAGAGCAGAGAACAGTAGGCAGTGGTTCGGCTTCGCTCACCATGACAGTGGGCAGTGGGAGGAAATAGTAAATCCGTAAATAGTAAATCTGTAAATCAAAATGCCTGTTTCATTTCATTATGCCGATGTTGATTTTAAACTGAAATCACTCACTTCGCTAAAGAAGTTTGTGATGGATAGTTTTGTAAAAGCAACTAAAAAGAAACTTTCGCTTTCGGTAGTTTTTTGCAGCGATGATTACTTGCTGAATATCAACAAACAATTTCTGAATCACGATTACTACACCGACATTATTACTTTTCCATTAGAAGAAACAGCAACAAAATCTGTTGCCGAAATTTACATCAGCTTGGATAGAGTTTGGGATAATGCCAAAAAGCAAAAGGCAAGTTTTGATGATGAATTGCATCGCGTTTTATTTCATGGCGTATTGCATCTTACAGGCTTATCAGATAAAACCAAAGAGCAAAAAGCAGCCATGACAATTGCAGAAGATAAATGGCTGAAGGCTTATGCGAAATATCTGAAGAGCGCAGTTTAATTTTTGTGGTCTCAACAGGAATCGAACCTGTATCAAAAGTTTAGGAAACTTCTATTCTATCCGTTGAACTATGAGACCAGTTTTTTGGAGCGGGCGAAAATAAAAAACCCGCGCCAAAGACACGGGTTTTAAAAAAACAAAAGCAATTTATTACTGAATAATAATTCTTGAAACTGCCGCAGAACCGTTGTTGCCTGTGATTCTCACCGCATAAATTCCGGCTCTGTAACCTTCAACACTTACCGGTGAAATTAAATCGGAAAGCGTTTGTTGCTTCACCAATTGTCCCATTTGGTTGTAGATTTCCAAAGTTGTGTTTTCGACAAGTTTATCAACGCGCACAAAGAAATTTCCGTTGTTTGGATTCGGATAAAGAGAAATGCCGATGTTTTCTTTCACGTTGTTGATACTGCTTGGATTTCCGCCACCGTCAAGCACCTTACAAATCTGGCGGTACATAAATACTTTTGAAAGAGAATCAACGCTGTTGAATTTTGCTGCATTGCTTTCCCATGGCACGTGTCCGTCTCCCGGAAAAAGCAGCACGTTGTTATCAATGCCCAGATTTTCAATGCGCGGTTGCATAGCACCTGTGCCGCACAACACAGCCGGTGTAACACCGCCCTGCGCATTCGCGCAATAGTAAGGAACAACATTGTCGGTAGTTCCATGAAAACTCGCCATTGGAATATTGCCTGCGCTAATCCATGAAGTATCGTTGATGCCGCCTGCAAGATTCAAAATGCCGCTGATTGCAGAGGAATAACCCGCATTGCCGCTATTGCCGTCTATTCCTCCATTGTTGGTTAATGCCGTGTTGATGTCTGCATTGGTAACTTCATTCACGCTGTCAATGTAGCCTAAGTGTACAAACAACACCGCGCCTGCCGAGTTGCCGCCTCCAAAAATTAAATTCGGGTTGATGCGGTAGTTGTTGGAGTCTGCCGCATCTTTTCTGAAATATCTAACGGCAGCTTTGCCATCGCTCACCGCTTTTATCACCACATCATAAGCAGATTGCGCCTGAAGCATATCCATAATGTTTCCTAATCTGTATTGTATGGAAGCAGTAACATAACCGCGCTTGGCAAAGCGTTCCGCCAATGTGCTTACCGTAGCCTCTGCTTTACTGCCTCCGATGAAACTGCCTCCATGCGCCAGAACAATTACCGGACGTTGAGCAACTGTATCACCCTGCGGCTGATAGATGTCCATTTGAAGGTTGTAAGTTGTAGAATAAGTAACGGTTGTTTTATCGAAGTCCTGAAAGTAGTTGTCATCAAAATACCTTCCCGAGCCTGAGCAGAGTTGCGCACCTGCATTTGCGTAGAATAAAGAAACAACCGCCAAAGCAATTGTTTTAAGTGTAAAATTTTTCATGTTCTGTATTTGTGTTATTGAATTATGAAGTGAAAGTAAAATTTTATTGAGAAACGAAATGTTTTTTGAGGTTCAAAACAATCGGGAACAAAAAAAGCCTCCACTTTCGTGAAGGCTCTTTACTGTGTCGGGGTAGCAGGATTCGAACCTGCGACCCCCTGCTCCCAAAGCAGGTGCGCTAACCGGGCTGCGCTACACCCCGAACTTATGCCGGTATTTTGAGAAGAAAGCAGGAAACCTGCGACCCTCCCGATTCCTAATCGGGATGCGCTACCGACTTGCGCTACACCCCGAACTTATGTCGGTATTTTGAGAAGAAAGCAGGAAACCTGCGACCCTCCCGATTCCTAATCGGGATGCGCTACCGACCTGCGCTACACTCCGAACTTTTCAAATTTTTTAAAAGGATTTGGAACCTTTCCGCTTTCGCAGCGGTGAGAGAGGGATTCGAACCCTCGGTACCCTTTTGAGGTACGACAGTTTAGCAAACTGTTGGTTTCGGCCACTCACCCATCTCACCGAATATTCGTTGATTAAAAGAACATTTTATTTACCCAAATCTTCGTCTATAGATTTTTTGGGGAGCGCAAAAATATAAAAACTGCCTGCCCTGCAAAGTGTTTACTCTAATTTATTTAGGGAGGTTGTTTTAAGGCTTGATATTTTCCGGTCAATGAAAGGCATTAAATACACTATTGTCCGACTAAAATATCAAATGTTCACACCGTTACTGTGTCTTGCATTGGCTGTTTTCCCCTCTTGAGAGGGGTAGGGGTGTGTTTGTATTTGAGTATCAACAATTTATATGTGTTAGTCGGACAAATAGTACATTAAATAAAAAAGCCGATTACTAAATTTAGCAGTCGGCTTTAAGAAAACGCGAGTGTTTGGTATTCAATTTTTGCCGCCCATCAGCAAAATTTCGTTGGCAAGAATTTCGGTTACATAACGCTTGGTGCCTTCTTTGTCTGTATAGTTGCGGTTGGTTAATTTGCCTTCAATCGCAATTTCACTTCCTTTTTGCAGATACTTTTCGGCAATATCGGCAAGCCTGCCCCATGCAACAATATTGTGCCAATAGGTTTCCTGCACCTTTTCACCCTTGTCGTTTTTGTGTGTTTCGTTGGTGGCGATGCTGAATTTTGCCACTTTTTTGTCGTTAGTAATAGTTTTCACTTCGGGCGCTGCACCCAAATTGCCCATCAGGCGAACGCTGTTTTTTAAATTGCTCATAACATTTTGTTTTTTGTTCCTCTTTGCGGAACGGTTAAAAAATTTGATGCTGCAAAGGTGTGGCGGGCAAAAACCATTAGTCGGATGATAAGCGTTTATAGTCGTTTTGTTTCTGCTTGTAGTCGTTTGTAAACGGAAAATCTTATTTTCGCTTTCAAATTTTCGATATGACGGAAGCTAAAACATGCCTCGCCTGTGGCGCAGTGGTTAAAGGCAGGGCAGACAAAAAATTCTGTGACGACCAGTGCCGCAACGCTTACAACAACTCGTTGAACAGCGACAACAATAACTATGTGCGCAACGTGAACAATATCCTGCGCAAGAACCGCAGGATACTGGAAGAGTTAAACATAGATGGCAAAACCAAAGTGCCCAAATCTAAGTTGCTGCAAAAGGGTTTCAACTTCGATTACCTCACCAATATATTACACACCAAAGCGGGAAAAACCTACTATTTCTGTTATGAGCATGGCTACTTACCAATAGAAAACGACTGGCTGATGCTGGTAATCAGGAATGAGGAAAGGTGATTTTGAATAGCTTTCGAAAATTCAATTTTTCAAATTTCTTTCTCAAGGGCTTAAAACCATCTTTTATCTGTGATGGTTTTGGGTTGCTTAGTTGTGCAACAGCCACCCTTGTTAGCGGCTGTTATTCTGTCAATATAGGGTATATACACTTCCTGTTATATTTTTAGTGATGTTTAAATCAGATGCGTCAATTTGAACTTGGTTAAAGTAGTTAATTCCTTCTTTTTTATTAACTATTTCCTGTGTCAAAAGCCAATAAAACCGATTTGTCTCTTTGTCAAATTCAAGTTTAATGTCTTTGATTGGGTCAATTTTAGGTTGTGATTTTCTTGCAATATCAATTAACTTGCAGTAGTCAAATTTTTCGTCAATTGGAGAATAATTAGTTTTTGAAGGGAAATTGAACTTGCTAATAATTTCTCCTTTTTTGTCCAATGCAATACCTATGTGATATGTAGAAAAGGTGTCAATTCTAAACTTGTAATAAAAAAAATATTTCGCTTTACAGTATTTCAAAGTTACGTTTTGCCGCCCACCATCCAGTTTGTCAGCGTAAACAACTGCCACCGAATTGAACCGTATTTTTGAAAAAAAATTAGCACCAGAATATTCAACTATTTTCTTTTCTACTCTCTGCTTAAATAATAAAACTTCAGATGGTGCTTGTTTGATGTCAATATGGTCGGTTAATACATTCCAGTTTTTCGATGTGTCACCGTCAAAAGCAAAATTGTATGTCGGACAAAGATGAATAAAGTCTACAAATCCCCAATCACCGCCATACGTAATTTTCGCCTTGTCTATACATTGAGCAAAAGTTGTCAAATGTGTCAAAAAGCTAAAAAGTATTAGTATGCTGTTACGTCTCGTCATAATTGCCACTAACATAATAATTTATGCCACGAATGTACGAATCATACATGATGATTAATGCAATCCTAAAGAAGCTGTTCGGGATTTAATATTCGTGCATTCGTGGCATGTACTCAACTGTTTGAAAACAATTTATTTTCGCGCCCCATGAGCGGCAGAAAAGCAAAGCGCAAGAAAATTGCAGAGGTAAATACCTTCCCCAATGTGTTTCAATGTTTCGAGTTTAAAAAGCCGATTCTTCAAAACAACCTGAACGAAGAAGTTAGTTTTAAAGGTAAATGGAGCAGCGATTTTTTTAAAAACAATCATCCTTTGGTGTTGGAGTTAGCCTGCGGAAAAGGCGATTACACTATTGCATTGGCAAAAAAATATCCCGACCACAATTTTATTGGTGTGGACATTAAAGGTCCGCGCATACACGATGGCGCAAAACGCGCTTTGGAAAACAACATCACCAACGTTGCGTTTACGCGGTTCAAAATCGAAAACATTCTTCACTTTTTTGAAGCAGGCGAGGCAGCCGAAATATGGATAACCTTCCCCGACCCTTTTCCGAAAGACAGCCACGAAAAGCATCGCCTTACTTTCAAAACATTTTTGGAAAAATACAGGCAGTTGCTTCAACCCGCAGGTTTTGTGCATTTAAAAACCGATGACCTTGACCTTGCGCGTTTTTCAAAACAATCGGTGGAAGAATTTGGCTGTAAGGTGCTTTACTATAAAGAAAATATCTACGCTGCCGATTTAGATTTTGAAGACCTGAGCATTCAAACGTTTTACGAAAAGCAACACCTTGCCAAAGGCAGAACTATCAACTATCTGAGGTTTGGGTTTTAGACCTCCCGCTACAATTTGTTAGGTTTGCGCTGTGATTGCCGTGATGCCTTCATTTCATAAAGTAGTAAATGGTGCTGTGCCGCAAGGCACAGACCCGACAGACCTTGCCCTGCATATTGAAATTACCAAGCATCATATCCATGCAGTTGCCGAGCTTACGGCTTTCAAACAATTTTTATCGCTTACGGAATTCAACTTCTCTAAGCCATTGCAGGAGGCTCAAAAACCCAATGCGCTGGAGAATCTGCTGCAAACACAAGATGCTTTCAAAGGAAATTTTTCGACCGTTACTGTTGCCACAGATGTATTTCCTGATTTGCTGCCAAAGGGTTTTGAAGCACACACGGGCGATGCGCAAAACATCAGGCAGCTTGGCGACAGCATTCTTTCGGTAAGCGAAAATACTTTGCTGCACGAAACCGCAAGGCGACATTTCGGCAATGCTTTTATCACTGATGTACACACTGTTTTTCTTCAACAAGTATTGAATTTACCTGCGGGAATTTATACGCTGGTTGCACCCGACAACCTCACCATTGCCGCTATAGAAAAGCCGGGCAAGCTGCAACTCTTCAATCGCTTTGAATACCAAACAGCCGAAGATTTTCTCTACTATTTTTTATTAGTGTGCGATGAACTGAAAATCGACCGCGAAAAAATTCCTTTGGTGCTTTGCGGAAAAATTACGCAACAATCGAAGATTTACGATGTGTGTTACCGCTATTTCAGCAACATACTTTTTTTGAAACCCGACACGGGCAGACACTACTCAAAAGCATTGGCGGAAATTCCTGCGCACATTCATTTTACATTGTATGCGTTGGCAGTAAGTCGCTGACTTTTCTTTTCAAACAATATCCCCAAACCTGTCTTTGTATTGATTAAGCTGCTGCTCCACATTGGCAAGCACTTTTTCCATCAACGCAATTTTATCTTCATACAGCTTTGAAATTTTATCGGACTGAATAATATAGCCGCTACCATTTCCTTTTATGTTGTTGAAACTTTGAAAAAACTTTTGATTATCGAACGAAACAATATCCGCTACTTCTACTTCCAGGACACCTGCTATGTCCTGTAATTTTGAAAAAGCGATGTCTGTTTCCCCTTTTTCTATTTTGGAATAACCCGATTGTTTCATGTTGAGCTGCTCCGCCATATATTGCTGAGTGAAATTGCGCAGCTCCCGCAGGTTCTTGATTTTTAAACCAATGGCGGTTCTTGACTCTTCGTATAAATTATTCCCCATAGCAATATTTTACCGCTAAAGTAGCTATTGATTGCAACCCTCCAAAAATATGTTTGCCGAAAATTATTTGTATGAAAAAACACACGCTTCAAAAAACAGTTTTCTTGTTGTTGATGCTGCTTTCGGCAACCCTGATTTTTGCGCAGGCAGGCGCACTGGATAATACTTTCGGCACGGGTGGGAAAATGACTTTTGCCGGTGGCGGCTTTGGCGATTACAAAATTGCAACGCAATCAGACGGTAAGATAATTCTTGCAGGGCAAAGAATGTATCAAGGGAAATGGAAATTAGAGATTGTCAGGGTTAATCAAAGTGGAAGCATTGATAACTTATTTGGAAGCGGAGGAATAAGTACGGTTGTGTTTCAGGAAGATGATGATGTAAGTTATAATATTAAAGATTTAATAGTGCTTGATGACAACAAAATTTTGGTTTCCGGCAACTACTCCGGGTTATCGAAAAATTGCTTTATATCAAAGTTTAATGAAAATGGCGATTTGGATAACAGCTTTGGAACAGGCGGTAAATTTGAAGTTGATAAGCCTGCATTTGCAAGCATACTCGGCACAGACACTAACCTGCGCGGAGGAAACATAACCATTGATAAAAATGGGGATGTTTTTCTCGTTGCAAATAGAGCGAACACCTGTGCGATTTCGTTTTACTACCATGATTGCGATGAATCTTTATTCTTTAAAATAACAAGCAGTGGTGTGGTGGATACTGTTTTTGAGTTCTTAGATGGTTTGTCATTTCCAATGCGCATACACATTGAAGACATAAGCAGGCTGAATGACAGCATACAGATATTTGTTTCTAAAGATGTTATAGACTATGATTATCCATTTGACAGTATTGAAACACTGTTACGGGCAACGAATGAAAAGGGTTTATCAAGAGGGCAATTAAGCTATCTTCATAATAATGAGGATTTACCTCAACATCTTTATTCCTCCTCTACTTTCTACGAAAATGATGCTTTGTTAGCAATCAAAAACAATCAAATTTTTCTGGCGGGAAATAATAAAACGTCTGGCGGAGTAAACAGGTTTTTTGTTGCCAAGTTTCATTTAATTGGTGCGTTAATTACACCCGACAGCACATTCGGCACAAACGGAGCAGTAATGATAAACGTTGCGCCAAATGGCGAAAGCACATTGACAAGCATGAAGATACAGGATGACGGGAAAATAATATTAGGAGCTTCTTCTAAAGAGAATGTTCTTAATTCAAAAAACCTGACTTTAGTAAGATTAAATAATGATGGAACATTGGATAATAATTTCGGAACAGGAGGCATCGTAAGAACAGATGTGGGAGCGGACAACTCGGGATATTCTTTATTTGTTGATATTGATTTTCATGGAAACAAAATACTTGCATCCGCAGGGATTCCCATCTCTCTTTTCTCCTCAGAAACAGCCGTTGCCCGCTACAACAACGATTCATCAACCGATATTGAAGGCTTGACAGGTTTTAACAACAGCATTAAAGTTTATCCCAATCCAAGCCATAGCGCAATCAACATTAACATCACACAACCTTTTGACAATGCAGCTTATCGCCTCACGGATATTCACGGCAGGGAAACATTGAGCGGTTATATGAAGCCCACAAACACAAGCATTGATGTAAGTGCGCTTTCAAACGGAATTTATTTCCTTACGGTTGTAGCTGACGGGTTTTCACAAACCATGAAGCTGTTGAAGGAATAGAACTATAATTAACTTCAATAAGAATATTGCCCGATTCTTTCTTAAATTCGCGGTATGAAGACTACTACCGTAACGGTTGATTTGCCTGAAAGCGTTCATCTTTCTGAAAAGGATTTGACTATGATAATAGCGGGAAAGCTGTTTTCAGAAAGAATTATTTCTGCGGGTGCTGCGGCTGAAATGGCACACATATCAAAGCGCGAGTTTTTGGAAAGTCTTGGTAAATACGGTTACTCTTTTTTAAATCTCACTGTCGAAGAAGTAAAACAGGATTTAACCAATGTCAGCAACGGTAATTTCTGATACAAGTTGCTTGATTTTTATCGGCAAAATTGATTTGCTTGATTTCATAGCGGAGTCTTATCAAACTGTTTATGTAACATCTGTCATAGCAAAAGAATATGGCTTGCCTCTGCCCGAATGGATTGTTGTGCGCGACCCTGCGGATAAATCAAAAGTAAAAGAATTGGAATCGAAAATGGATGCAGGCGAGGCGACTGCAATTGCTTTAGCTTTGGAAATTGCCGATTGCGATTTGCTGTTGGATGATTTGTCAGCGCGAATTTACGCGCTCGAAAATCATTTGAAATTTACAGGCACATTAGGAGTTTTATTGAAAGCAAAAAAGCAAAGAGTAATTCCGGAAGTTCGTCCTTTATTGGATAAACTGAAAACATTCGGATTGCGGATTTCAGAAGCGGTGGTAAAAGAAGTGTTACTTGCGGCTGATGAGTTGTAACTAAAACTTCATCTGTACTTTTATTTCATTAGCGTAAACATCAAGCGTTGTGCGGGTTGTGAAGGATTGATTTTTTCTGCGCACCCGCGCAGTTTTAGTAGTATTGCCGGCATGAGAATCATCAGCGGAAAACATAAAGGCTACAGGCTGAACCAGCCGCACTTTGACCCAACGCGCCCCACCACCGATTTTGCGAAAGAGGCATTGTTCAATGTCATCAATAATTATTTCAATTTTGATAACATCAAAATGTTGGATTTGTTTGCGGGAACGGGCGCAATCAGCTATGAGTTTGCCTCACGCGGCTGCACCGATATTACGAGCGTTGAGCTACACAAAAAATGCGTGGACTTCATCAAAAAAACATCCGACCATTTAAAGTTTGAAGGACACAAAATTTTGCAGATGGATGTGTTTTCGTTTATCGAAACTTCGCGGCAAAAGTTTGATGTGATTTTTGCAGGTCCGCCTTATCCGCTGCCGAATCTTGCCACTTTGCCCGATGTTGTTTTTGAGCATCAATTAGTGGAAGGCGAGGGTTGGTTTATTTTGGAACACAATCCGAAATACGGCTTTGAAGACCATCCTCATTTTTGGAAAAAACGTCAATACGGCACTACCATTTTTTCCATTTTCGTGAACGACCCGAAGAACTATGAGGAATAAAAAACCGAACCGCAACACTGTTGCATCAAAGGCAAAACCCGCGCAAAACAAAGACGGTATTCAACTCAATAAATACATCAGTTCATCGGGTTTTTGTTCGCGCAGGCAAGCCGAACTTTATATCGAAGAAGGGCGCGTAACCATCAATGATGAAATTGCCGAACTTACGCAGCGCGTGCAAGCGGGCGATGAAGTGGCGGTGGATGGCGAAATCATCAAACTGAAAGCGGGCAAACAGAGCTTGTACCTTGCTTTCAACAAACCCAAAGGCATCACTTCCACCACCGACACCAGCGACAAAAGCAACATCATTTTTTACATCAATCACCCCAAAAGAATTTTCCCCATCGGCAGGTTGGATAAAGATTCGGAAGGGCTGATTTTGCTCACGAACGATGGTGATATTGTGAACAAAATTTTACGTGCAGGTAATGAACATGAAAAGGAATATATCGTGTCGGTAAACAAACCGCTCTCGCCCGAATTTGCGCAACAAATGTCAAGAGGCATCCCGATTTTAGGCACAAAAACAAAGCCCTGCACGGTTCGGCAAATTGGTTCTAAAACTTTTAAAATTGTGCTTACCGAAGGCTTGAACCGCCAGATAAGAAGAATGTGCGAATTTTTAAATTATGAAGTAATAAGCCTCAAACGCATTCGCATCATGCACATCACGCTCGGAAATCTGCCCGCAGGAAAATGGCGTTATCTCTCTCATGCCGAAGCCGAAGCGATGAACAATACCTTGCAAAAATCGGTGAAAACCGAAGAGGCTTCGGTGAGGATTAAAAAGAAAAAATAATTTTCTTTTCAGCCTAATGATAAGACTCGTCCTTGCCGCTTTCTAAATATTTTTTCTCCTCTTTTTTCTTAATCATATTTACAAAAGTCTGCAACGAAGCGGGCACATCTTTCAGCTTCGGATTTTCGCCTTTCTTTTTAAACCTGTCGAAAAAATGTTTGGTAGCCAACACCGCGAAAGCCGCGCAGGTGTTATGGTCTAAGGCATCGCTGTGATTTTTAAGCACAACATTTTCCGCGCCCAAAGCCTTCATATTATTGTAAGCCACTTCCGAATTTTTGTAGTTCACTTCGCGGTCGCCTTTGCAATAGCAAAGTTGTATGGGTGCTTCGGGTTTCCAATCTGTCAGATTGTTTTCTTTCAAGCGCAACCTGAACGGAAAATTCGGATTGTTTACATATTCTTTCACCAAATCTTCGCGCACAATCTCGCTTGGAATTTTCGGCATTATTTTATCCAAATCATCATAAGTTTTCAGCCTCACTTCTCCAAAAAAATCCTGTAACAAAGTGTCGTAAGGCGAGCGAAAAATCGAATACACATTGTCGGTTTCGATAACCCTGTAAGCCTCTTGATACGAAATGAGCAAATAGGGCAAATAGAAAGGTTTGGGGTATTCTTCAAACATATATTTTGCTTGCTCGCCCGTCATGTCATACGCGCCCGACATGGGCGATGAAGCCGTAACCCGAAAGCGCGGGTCGTTTATTTCCTGCAAATATTTATGCGCAGCCATCGAAGCGTGTCCGCCCTGCGAATAGCCCGTAAGAAATAACTGTCCGTTGGTTTTTACGCCTAATTGCGTTTTCAATTCTTCCACCGCTTTCAGCATATAAACAAACGACATTCCTTCGCTCCATGCGTGTTGATACAAATGATTTCCCTCGCCCTTGCCGATGCCGTAATAATCGGGATACAAAGCCAGATAACCATCTGTTGCAAAACCCAAACAAATGCCTTGCTGCGAATCCTCATCGCTGATGTTGCGCCCCTTGCGGATTTCGGTTCCGTGCCCGAACATCATGGTGGGGGCAGTTTTTTTGTTGCCCTTCGGCACGTAGCAAATTCCCGAGCAGTTTATCCATGTAACGCTGTCAATCCAGGGGGCTTTGTAGATGATTTCGTAAATGTCCACATCGTTGCGCACGGGCAGCGCAATTTTAGGAATGTTGTGTTTTCTCCAAAGCGCACCGATAGTTTTTTGGGTATGCGTTTTCACCAAAGTGCTGCTTACTAAAAATTGTTTTGGCGGATTTTTTTGCGCTGAAATGTTACCGGAGAACAGCGCGAAAACGAGAACGAACAGAAAATATTTTTGCATGAAATTTTTTAGAAGGCGTGAAGATATATTGTTTCAAACAATTGCTTAATTGTTACAGCTTCTCATTCAATACATCAACCCAAACAACCAAACCGGAATAATATTGCCAAACCCGATTTCAATACCGTCTTTTGCTACGTAAGCATTTTCTGTTTTTGCTATTTGTTTTTTGGTCTTGTTTTTTCCACCTATTTCAAAAGTGTAGATTTTATCAATCACAAAATCAGCCGTTTCCGAAAGATTGATTTCGTGTAAACCCTTGAACTGGTTCAGAAAAAACGTTTCCCGAACATTGCCGATATTGGTATTTTCAGATGCCAAAGCGTACATCAGATTGCTGTTGTTCAGGTAAAGTTTTTCGGGTTTGGTCAGCACACCGATGCCCGAACTGTCTTTGTATAGTTCGTTTACCAATCCTGCACGTTCCAGAATTTTGATGCTTTGCACCAATAAATTACGGGAAACACCTACTTTTTCGCTCAGTTTTGTAATATTTGGCGTAAACGGAGCACTCGAAGCCACCGAAATAAGCAATTTTTTCAGTTTTACGAGCGTGTCGTACTGCAAATCTTCCACTGCGTTAATGTCGATTTCGATAATAAGGTTTATCGTATTTCGCAGTTTCTGAATGTAGCGTTTTTCGTTTTCTTTGTAATACGGATAAGCCCCGATTTTCAGGTACTTTTCAAACAAAGGCAAAGATTTTATTTCCTTCAAAAGTTCGGTTGAAATGGCATTGTGATTTTCCAGAATTTCCGAAAACGGATAAGCCGAAAACGATTTTTTTGTTTCAAAAACAAGAAATTCCCTAAACGACAATTCTTTCAAATCGTAGGAAACGGCTCTTCGGCTCAAATCCGATTCGGATTTATAGATTTCGAGCATTGAAGACGAAGTAAAAATAACGTTGAGGTCAGGAAAATTGTCGTAAATCAGTTTTATCTCTCTCGACCAGTCGGGATATTTATGCACTTCATCGAGCAACAAATGCGTTCCGCCAAAAAGCGAA
>CAZSEG010000001.1:20199-28454 GCA_964605875.1 uncultured Chitinophagaceae bacterium | reverse complement strand
CAGTTTGTTTTCAAAAAAATAAATATGGTCTAAACTCACATAAAGCGTTGACTTTAAAGACAAATGAAGTTTTGCTATTTGCAAAAGCAAAGTGGTTTTCCCTGCACCTCTTGCACCTTTCACGGCAATCAGACGATTGTTCAAATCCATATCACGGATAAGATAACGCTGAAAATCCAAAGATGTTCGTGCTATTTTTTCCTGAAATTCCAACAACAGATTTTCCATAATTGCTCTTTTTAAAAAGCAAAAATACTAAATATTGTTGAATATAAAAAGCAATTTTATTTAACTTTTGCTATTTGTAAGAAGCGGTTTTAAGTAAATGTGGCTAACAAATTACCGCAAGTTTTCATTAGTTGTCGTTTAAAATATTTGCAAAATTCACCCAATACCACTTTAAGCTAATTTTTATTGGGTTTAAGTTTTTTCTAAGATTGTTTTGAAACCCTTTGCGTTTTATGCTACTAATTTTATTTGCATCAAATCGCAGCATATTTCAGCTTAAATCGCAACCCCAAAACCCATTCCCCTTAACAAAAAAATCTGCCGCCTAACCATAAAACCATACAAATAACAAAAGCATCTTTGTAACATTGCGCGCAAAATCGAAGCCTATCGCAGCAGTTTTACACTAAAAGGTAAAGAATACCGCTATTTTGGCGGCTTTTTAGAATTATTATGATTACATACCTGAGCGGTAAAGTAACGTTCAAGAGTCCTGCGTATGTGGTGCTTGAGAACGGTGGCATCGGATTTAAGGTAAATATCAGCCTGAATACCTACTCGGCTATTCAGAACGCTGATACGGCTTTTTTGCACACCACACTTATCGTAAAAAACGAAGGGCAATCACTAAGCGGCTACGACCTGTATGGTTTTGCCGAAGAGAGCGAGCGCGAACTTTTCGAAATGCTGATTTCGGTGAGCGGGGTAGGCGCATCCACTGCACGTGTGATGCTTTCGGGTCATCGCCCCGAAGATATTCGCAATGCCATTTTGATGGAAAATGAATCGCTGTTGCAGGGTATAAAAGGCATTGGACCCAAAACCGCAAAGCGCATTATTCTGGAATTAAAAGATAAAGCGGGCAAAGTTGGCGGGGGTGGAACGGGAGCAGTTGTTACCGCGCCACACAATACCGCGCGTGAAGAAGCGTTATATGCCCTCGTTGCGCTCGGTTATCAGCGTGCTGCAGCCGAAAAAGTATTGATGAAGTTGGTTGCAACACAAAGCGGATTAACTGTGGAGCAATTGGTGAAAGAGGCGTTGAGAATGTTGTGATAATTTGAAAAAGAAAAAAGATAACACAAAGTGATGATTACGCAGATTAAAGGATTAAGGGATTGGGAAAGGCAGATGAGAAACTTGCGCCTTCGCTCGCCTCTGGCGAGTGAAGCTATAGCCAGCCTCCGGCTTTTTGAAAACGCGGGACGCGGGTTAAAATCGCACTCGCCAGAGGCGAGCGCGGGCGCGAATAAATCGCAAATCGGCTGTTCAATCTCATGTCTAAAATCTAAAATCTAAAATCTCCCAAAGACTTTTGCTACAACAATTCAAATATAAAATTCTTGGTTTCGCGGTTGCAGCGGCAGGCATTGCCGTTATTGCCAGCAGCTACGCCAATAAATCTACGTATCGCTATCGCCCTTCGCTGCCGCCACTTATTGCTGCCGAGCCTGCGGAAGATTCCACCAAGAAAAACAAGTATCCCGTAAAAGAGCGCACGGGCGATTTTGTAACCGGGCAGCCCAAAGATCCTTTTTACCTTAAAGACCCTCCAAACGTCAAGCAGACAATTGAATACGACCCAGCAAGCGGGCAATATATTTTAACCGAAAAGATAGGCGACCAAAACTATCGCCCGCCAACTTACCTTACTTATGATGAGTATTTAAAATATACCGAAAAGCAAGAGCGCGAAGCCTACTGGAAAAGCCGCAGCAATGCGTTGGGCATAGTAGAAGACAAAGGTTTGCTGCCACCGATTCAGGTAAAAAATCAATTCTTCGATAAGCTGTTTGGCGGAAGCAAAATTGAAATCCGCCCGCAGGGAAATTTAGAAATGTTGATTGGTGCAAACTATCAAACAGTAGCCAATCCGAATATTCCAATCCGTAACAGGCGCACGGGTGGTTTCGATTTCGATTTGAACATCAACGTAAATGTGATTGGTAAAATCGGAGATAAAATTCAGTTGGGCGTAAAGTACAACACGCAAAGCGGTTTCGATTTTGAAAACCAATTGAAATTGGAGTATGCGGGTGATGAAGATGACATTATCAAAAAGGTTGAAGCAGGTAACGTAAGCATGACATTGCCCACCCGTTTGATTCAGGGAAGCCAAACGCTTTTCGGTTTCAAAACCACTCTGCAATTCGGCAGATTAACTTGGACAAGTTTGATTTCGCAACAAAAATCAAAACGCGAAAGCGTGGTGATAGAAAGCGGTGCGCAACGCCAGAATTTTGAAGTGAAAAGCGACCAGTACGAAGACAACCGCCACTATTTTTTAAGCCAGTATTTCCGCAATCAATACGACTACGCCCTTTCGGATTTGCCTGTAATAAAATCAAACATCAACATCACGAGAATTGAAGTTTGGATAACCAACAGAATTGGCGCAACACAAGGCATACGCGATGTGGTGGCATTGGCGGATTTGGGCGAGGTAGAACCGTATTCGCCCAATGTGCAACCAACCGCAGGTGGCGATGGTCGCGCGCGAAACGAAGCCAACAATTTGTATCAGCGGTTGGT
This sequence comes from uncultured Chitinophagaceae bacterium, assembly GCA_964605875.1. GTDB lineage: Bacteria > Bacteroidota > Bacteroidia > Chitinophagales > LD1 > UBA7692. The sequence continues at coordinate 25,694 of CAZSEG010000001.1, read as the reverse complement.
TGCCGACCCGAACACCCGCTTTGTGGACAAAGTAGTCGGGCAGCTTACAGGTGCTCAGTTTAATTTGCAGCAAGGGCAGGATTTCGATAAAACTTTTGCACGAAAATTAGAGCCGAGAGATTTTACCTACAATCCGCAATTGGGCTACATTTCATTGAACACATTGATTCAGCCGAATGAGGTTTTGGCGGTAGCTTACCAATATGAATTTAACGGGCAGGTTTTTCAGGTGGGTGAATTTGCGAACCAGATTCCGCCCGACAGCAGCACCACCAGCAAAGCGCTTTTCCTTAAAATGCTGAAAGGTTATTCCATTCGCCCAACGCTGCCCGTTTGGGATTTGATGATGAAAAATATTTACTCGCTTGGCGCATATCAGGTGAGTAACGAAGATTTCCGTTTGGATATTTACTACAACGACCCGGGCGGTGGCGAAAAACGCTATATGCCGCGCGGCAACTTAAAAGGTATTCCGCTTATCAAAGTTCTGAACTTGGATAATGTAAATATGTTTGGCGACCCGCAACCGGACGGGCTTTTCGACTTCCTGCCGGGCACAACCATACTCACGCAAAACGGCAGGTTGATTTTCCCCGTCAAAGAGCCTTTCGGCAGCAGTTTGAAACAGAAATTTATTGACGCAGGCAATGCCGATATTGCCGACCAGTTTACCTATCAGCAGTTGTATGATTCTACAAAATTCCGCGCACAGCAATATCCCGAATTTAACCGCTTTGTAATTCGCGGGCAGTATAAAGGCGTAAACAACAGCGAAATAAGAATCGGCTTCGGCAACGTGCCGAAAGGCTCGGTGATTGTGAGCGCGGGCGGGCAGCGTTTGGTAGAAGAAACAGATTATACCGTTGAATACACTTCGGGCATTGTGCGCATCATCAATCCGAGCATTTTAAATTCGGGGCAAAAAATTCAGATTGACTTTGAAAACAACAACCAGTTTGGCGTGCAGCAGCGCACCATGTTCGGCACAAGGTTGGATTATCGCGTGAATCCGAAACTGAATATCGGAGCAACCGTGATGCACCTGCGCGAGCGACCGTTTTCTTTTAAAGTAAATCTTGGCGAAGACCCGATTGCGAACACCATCATGGGTGCGGATGTAAGCTACCAGTCTAACCTTCCTTGGCTTACAAAAGCATTGGATAAACTGCCGATTTATTCCACCAAAGAAATGAGTACCATCAACGCTTATGGCGAGGTGGCATATTTAAAACCCGGACATCAGAAAGCGATTAAAAACAGCGATGGCGATGCGCAGGTTTATGTAGATGATTTTGAAGGAACAAGCATTTCTTACCCGTTGGCAAATCCGCCAACAGCATGGAAATTAGCTTCCACACCGCGCAATATGCCGAATGAATTAGGGCAGGAAAAATTTCCCGAAGCGCATTATATCAGCGATTCTACTTATGGTTTCAACCGTGCAAAATTAGCTTGGTACAGAATTGACAATTCGTTTTTCAATACCGCCAATACCCAAACCAAAACTGTACACGGTTGCAAAGAATGTATTTCCAACCACATGGTGCGTTTGATTCCTACGCAGGAAATTTACCCTAACCGACCCATACAAACCATTGACCAGAACCTTTACACTTTCGATTTATCTTATTATCCGCGCCAGCGTGGTCCATATAACTTTGAGGCAAGCACAAGCCCAACCGTGCGCAACGGAAAAGTTATTTCTTACGGTGTAAATACCGATGGTTCATTGAAAGAGCCGCAAACCCGTTGGGCGGGCATCATGCGCAATATTGACAACAACGATTTGGAAGCAAACAATGTTGAGTTCATTGAGTTTTGGATGATGGATCCGTTTGTTTACAACAAGTCGAGCACGGGCGGTAAACTGTATTTCCATCTCGGTAATGTTTCGGAAGATATTTTGCGCGATTCGCGTATGCAGTTTGAAAACGGATTGGCTTGCGATAAAACCCTGATGGATGAAACGCAATGGGGAACAGTGCCGCGCCTTCCGCCATTGGTGAATGCTTTTGACAACGACCCGAGTGTGCGCGAATGTCAGGACGTTGGTTTGGACGGCAGAAATGATGATGACGAGCGCACAGCACACAGCGGCTTTTTGCAAAAAGTAAGCAGCTTTTTGGATGCCGGTGCGTTGCAAACACTGCAAAATGACCCCGCAAGCGATAACTTCAAATTCTTTTTGGATGGAAGCTACGACAACGAAAAAAATATCCTGCCGCGCTATAAAGATTTTAATAATCCGCAGGGCAACTCGCCTGTGCAAACCAATTCAAGCCAAACATCCGCAGGAACGAATTTGCCCGATGTGGAAGATTTGAACCGAGATAATTCACTGAACGAAAACGAAGAATATTTTCAGTATGAATTAGACATCAACCCAAATGCGTTGGAAGACGAATTGAATCCTTATGTGATTTCACGATTGAGGTATCCTTCCAAAGTAATCAATGGAGTTCAGGAGCCGGATTGGACATGGTATCAGTTCCGCATTCCGATAAATGCTTACAAAACCCGCGTGGGTGCGATTCCCGATTTTAAGAGCATACAGTTTATGCGTATCGCGCTTACCGATTTTCAGGACAGCACAACCATGCGTTTCGGCTCTTTGGAGCTGGTGCGCAACCAATGGCGAACTTACCTGCCTTCTTTGAGTGCGCCAATTGACAACATTCCATCGGATGATGGCGGTGATACGCGCTTTTTAGTTTCGGGTGTGGGTGTGGAAGAAAACAGCGGCAAAGAACCCGTGAACTATGTAATGCCTCCGAACCTTGTGCGCGAGCAAGGCATTGGCGCGCAAACCAACCAGTTTATTCCTTTGAATGAATCTTCGCTTTCCACAACCGTGCGCGGTTTGAAAGATGGTGATTTACGCGCTGTGTTCAAAAACATGACCATTGATTTGCGCAGGTATAAACGGCTGAAATTATACATCCATGCAAACAGCGTTCCCGATGCAGAAACGGGTCCCGTTCGCGATAACGAAGTAACCGCTTTCATCCGCATCGGTTCTGATTTTAAAGACAATTATTATCAGTATGAAATTCCATTGAAGATAACGCCCGATGGCAAGTACAATCCCGACAGCCCGACAGACCAGGAAATTGTTTGGCCCGCAGCAAACGCCATGAGCATGGATTTAAAGGCTTTTGTGGATTTGAAAATTGAACGAAACCTTGTGCCCGGTCTGCCGCGCGATGTGCCGTATTCCGTTAAAAATGCCGATGGACATATTTTGACGATTGTCGGCAACCCTGATATTGGCGCGATAAAAACAGCCATGCTCGGCATAAAAAATCCTGCGCAAAGCGATAAAAATAATCCGTTGGCGGATGGCGATGACGGGCTTTCAAAATCGGTGGAAGTTTGGTTCAACGAAATGCGCGTGGCGCAGTTTGACGAGTTTGGCGGTGCAGCAGCAATCGGCAGTGTGCAAATCAAGTTAGCCGATTTGGGAAATGTGAACGTGAGCGCAGCCATGCACACAAAAGGTTTCGGGCAAATCGAGCAAAAAATTGACCAGCGATACAAGGATGATTTCTGGCAGTATGATGTAAATTCCACTTTGCAGTTGGGCAGGTTTATTCCCGCAAAAGCAGGTTTTCAGTTGCCGTTTTACGGAGGTATTTCGCAAACTTTCAGCACACCGGAATTTGACCCTTACCAATTGGATATTCCGACAAAAAATTACCTGAAAGTAATTGGCGAAACCTTCGGGCAGGACTCGGTAAGAAGATACCGGAGTCAGGTGCAAACCATTACCACGCGCAAGGGTTGGAATTTCAGCAACGTGCGAATAGTGCCGGTTACGAAACAAAAGAAACCGCGCATTTATGATCCGGGCAACTGGAATTTTACTTACGCTTTTACCGAGCAAAACACTACCGACCCGTTCATGGAAAAAAATTCGCGCAAGAATTACATGGGGCAGATAGGTTGGAATTTTGCACCGCAGGCAAAAGAATTATATCCATTTAAAAAGCTGATAAAATCGAAGTCGAAATGGTTGGATATTATCCGCGACATCAACATCAATTTCATTCCATCGGCATTGGCGGTTACCAACGACTGGAACAGAGATTTCGGTGAAATAAAACTTCGACCTTTGGGCGAAACCGATTATGTAATTCCATCCACTTACTTCAAAATGTTCCGTTGGAACAGAAGCTATACTTTGAATTACAATCCGTTCAAATCTTTGAGTATTCAATACAGCGCCAACAACGCTTCGCGTATTGACGAGCCGGACGGTTTGCTGGATACCAAAGAGAAAAAAGACACGATGTGGAGCAATTTCTGGAAAGGCGGGCGCAACACAAATTTCAGCCAAACGCTTGCCGTGAGCTACAATTTGCCTATCAACAAAATTCCGATTTTCGATTTCATCAATGCAAATGTCGGTTACAATACTTCGTATAACTGGACGGCTTTGCCGCAGGTGAAAGACCTTGAAGGCAGGTGGATACAAAACCCGATGGGCAACACCATCAACAACACGCAGAACAATCGCGGCAAGGTGGATTTGGATTTCAGAAAGCTCTACAACAAATCGCAATTCCTGAAAGTGTATAACACACCGAACCCGAATCTGGGCGATGCAAAAGCGATTAAAACCAAGAAAGAAGCAGCCCTCAAAGCGCGTGAAAAAATAAAAGAAGACATAGTAAAACTAAAAGAACGCAAAGCCAAACTAAAACTTGATTTGAAAGAAGCAAAGGCAGATATGGCAATGGATACAGCGCGCAAACGCAAAGAAATTTCGCGCCTTAAAAACGAATTGGCAGCCAATAAAAAAAGTCTGAAACAGAAGAAAACGGATTTGAAAAACAAGCAGCTTCCTTCTGACCCGTACATATCGCTTGTCTTGCGCCCGCTGCTGATGATTAAACGCGCAAGTCTTGAGGTGAAACAAAATAACAATACAACGCTTCCGGGCTTCACGGGCTACAGCCGGTTGTTGGGCAACGACCACAAAATGATGGCTCCGGGATACGATTTTGTATTCGGCAATCAACCGGGTATAAAACTTTTCAGCGGCTTCGACCAATACGACCCCGAAGCGCGTGATGCCTGGCTCGACCGCGCAGCATCCAAAGGTTGGATAACGCGCGATACTTTATTGAATCAAAAATTTGTGCAAACGCGCAGCGAAAGAATTGATGCTACGGTTTCAATCGAACCGTTCACCGATTTCAGAATTGATTTGAAATTGTTCCGCGATAATTCGATTACACATTCTCAATATTTCAAAGCAATAGAAAATACGTTTGGCGAAGTGCAGCATTTGAATCCGGTGGACATCGGCAGTTACAGCATTTCTTATTTACCTGTAAAAACCATGTTCAAGAAAATTGATAAACAAGGCTTGGGCGAAGTGTACAGAAACTTTGAAAATAACCGTCCGGTTATTTCGCGCAGGTTGCAGGAAGCCAATCCGAATTCGGCAGGCGATTACGTGGTGCGCGATTCTTTAGGCACGGAAAAAATCA
>CAZSEG010000001.1:0-20189 GCA_964605875.1 uncultured Chitinophagaceae bacterium | reverse complement strand
AATCAATGAAAATTATGCCTACGGTTACGGACCAAAAGCACAGGAAGTGTTGATTCCATCGTTCCTCGCTGCATACTTTGGCGGTGATGCCAACAAGGTGAACCTGAATCCGTTTAAAGCAATTCCGCTACCCAACTGGAACATCAGCTACAACGGTTTGAATAAGTTTAAATGGATTCAGAAAATTGTGCAGAACATCAGCATCACGCACGGTTACAGCAGCACATTAACGGTGAGCAGCTTCCAGTCGAACTTGGATTACAAAGGGGCAAATAACCTTTTTGGCGGCAGCCGCGTGGACACGCTGAACGGAAATTTCTTCCCGTATTATTCTATGCCGAATGTTTCTATGACCGAATCGTTTTCTCCGCTCATCGGCATTGATATGACTTTTAAAAACAACATTCAGGTGCGGTTCGATTACAAAAAATCGCGCAACATTGCCATGAACTTTTTCGATTATCAGTTGATTGAACAGAACAACGAACAGTTCACCATTGGCGCGGGTTACAAAATCAGGGGATTGAAATTGCCAATCAAAATAAAAGGCAAGCGAGTGCGCTTGGATAACGATTTGAATTTCCGTTTCGATTTCAGCTACCGCGACAACATTACCATCAATCACCGCATTGACGAATCGCTGCCGCAAATAACCAATGGCAGCAGAACTATTTTCATCAATCCGACAATTGATTATGTGGTAAGCAACCGCTTGAATGTTGGTTTGTTCTTTGAGCAAACGCGCACCATTCCTAAGATTTCGAGCGGCTTCCCAACAACCAATACAAGAGGCGGTTTGAAATTGCGTTTCTCTTTGGGTAATTGATTTTGATACAATGTGAGTTATGGATTAGTTGCCGATAATATTACAACTATGAAATTTTAACCATGACTTGTTCCGTAAAGCGGAATAGTAACATAGTTGAGAGGTGAGAGTTGGGAGGTTGTTTGCGCAAGCAAACGCTCTGTGTGCTCTTCTTCTCTGTGTGCAATCAAAAAGATTAAAGTTTACATAGCTAAAACAACCACTCACCACCCACCTCTCACCTCTCAACTAAAGTATTCGGCTGTTTTAATCCATAATCACGTTAATGCAACATTAAACGTATTCATACGTTAATCAATACTTCCTATTACAATTCAAACGGTTACTTTCGCGCGCTCATGCAAAAGGCATTTCTGATTATTGTTTCGCTGATTTTGTTTCAAACCGCCTCTGCGCAGTTCCATGAGTTTGGCGCGTTTGGCGGCTTTGCACATTATTTTGGCGACCTTAATCCGCAGTTCAGTTTTGCAATGCCGCGCCCCGCAGCAGGAGCGTTCTATCGTTACAATATCAAAAAGCGCGGAGCGTATCGCGCGATGATGAGTTATGGTATGCTTGAATTTCGCGATGATGTAAACAAGGGCGAGCACTTCAAACAACGCAATCTTTCTTTCAGAACCAATGTGATTGAAATTACCAACCTGATTGAATTTAATTTTCTGGAGTTTGATAAAAGCCAAAAGAAAAAATGGTTTACGCCCTATCTTGCCACAGGTTTTACTTTGTTTTTTTTCAACCCCGAAGCTAATTACAAAGGCAAGTGGTATGCCCTGCAACCGCTCGGCACAGAAGGGCAAAACGACCCGAATTATTCGGGCGTAAAAAAGTACAACCTCTACAATTTTGCCATACCGTTTGTTTGGGGTTTCAAGTTTTCGCTAAGCGAATGGAACTTTGCTATCGAAGGCGGCTGGCGGCAAACATTCACCGATTATTTAGATGATGTAAGCGGTAATTACCCAAGTTACGCCTCATTGCCGGGCGGCTCGGCAGGTTTTGCCGCGCAGTTATCCGACCGCTCGGGCGAAAACGGTGGCGAGCGCATCGGCAAGCCCAATTATCAGCGCGGAGAATCGCCCAAAAAAGATTCTTATTTATTTGTGGGTGTTACGGTCAGCTACACGATTATGCGGATTCAATGTCCGAAACCGTTCAGCACACGATGATTTTAACGTGAGTTATGGATTAAAATACTTTACTATAAACCACATAGTACACCACTGATTTGAAGATGAAACAGCCCTTGTGTCTTCTTCCTGTTGTGCATTTTCAAATCATCTCATCTTCAAATTTTCAAATCAACTATATTTCTATTCCGCTTTACGGAACAAGTCGCGGTTAAAATTTTTCCAAGAAACTCCCGCGCAACACAACATTTCAATTCAACAAACGTTTTTGCATCGGTTTTCTAATTTCGTAGCATGAAAGGATTTTTCTTTTTTCTTTTTTCTCTTTTTCTTTTTCAAATAAACGCCCAGCCCATCGGCACATGGAAACTGCATTTTTCATACAGCAATAACTGTGGAATGGAAGATGCCGGAGATAAAGTTTATGCAGCCGCTTCGCAATCTTTTTTTGCTTACAACAAAGCTGACGGAACGATAGATTTTTTCGACAAAGCGAATGTGTTGAGCGATGTTGGCGTAAAGCAAATTGATTACAACAAAACCACCAAAACATTAGCCGTTACCTACAACAACAGCAACATTGACTTGTTGGTGAACGGCACTGATGTTTACAACATTCCCGATTTAAAAAACAAAATAATTGCCGGAACAAAAGCCATCAACAATATCTGCAATTCGGGCGCGAGAATTTACTTGGCAACAGACATCGGCATTGTTGTTTTGAATCAGCAAAAAAAGGAAGTTGCCGAAACTTATGTGATAGGAAATAATGGCGGCAACGTAAAAATCAGCGATGTTGCCACCGGCAACAACAGAATTTTTGCGGCAACGGCAGAAGGAGTAAAAAGCGCATCGCTGAGTGCGCCAAATCTTTTGAATTACAATAGCTGGAAAACCTACAACACAACAGACGGACTTCCTGCCGGAAGCCCCGCAGCCGTTGAATTTGCGAACGGTACTTTTTACACTTTGCTGAATGACACCTTGTTTGAGTTTGACGGAAATAGCTGGTCGAAAAAGTTCTATGAAAGCGGTTGGAAAAGTTTGCGGTTAGACAGCTATAATGATGAATTGATTTTATTGCAAAACAAGCCCGATTTATCGCAAGGAAGAGTTGCGAAAGTAACTGCCGCAACAACCGAAGTTTTGCAAAATTCCGGTAACATTCCGGTGAATTATTTCAGGGATAATGACGGAACAGTCTGGCACAGCGATGCGTGGCAGGGCATATACAAAAATGGCGAGCGCATAGTGCCTGACGGACCTGTAAACCCCAATGCCTACTCACTTTCAATAAAAAATAATACGGTGTGGGTTTCGGGCGGAGGCACAGATTTATCATGGACTCCTTCCTACAATTACAGTGGTTTGTATGTGTATCATAATAACAAATGGACAAGTTTCAACCACTACACTTACCCCAACTTCAACGACTTTCCCGATATTGTTGCCGTAGCCGCAACAGAGGACGGAAAAAAAGCATGGTTGGGTTCAAATTTTTCGGGCTTGGCAGAAGTTGATTTAGAAGCCGGAACCATCAAACAATACGACCAGTACAACTCGCCATTAACCGGTGCGCTTGGCGACCCGCCACGCACAAAAGCAACCGCAATTGCATTGGATAAAAACAATAATCTGTGGATTCAAAACGGATATGCCGCAAACCCGATGACGATAAGAAAAGCCGATGGAACATGGGTTAAATTTCCGGGATATATGTACAATGTGTTGGGTAAAAAAATGATTATCACTTCAAACGGATACAAGTGGATGAGCCTGCGCCCGGGTGTAATATCTGTTTTTTATGAGGGCAAAAGCATTGATGATTTCAGCGATGATGTTTACAGAGTGGTAGGCACAGGAAAAGGCAGCGGAGGATTGAATAACGGAGGTGTGAATTGCATGGTGGAAGATAAAGACGGTGCAGTGTGGGTTGGCACCGATGAAGGCATAGAAATTTTCTTTTGTGCGCGAAGTATTTTGAGCCAAAACGGTTGCGATGCACAAAGAATAATTGTTGAGCGCGATGGCTACAACGGCTATCTTTTTGCTACCGAAGTAGTGCGCTCTATGGCTGTGGATGCAGCAAACAGGAAGTGGGTAGGTACGAATAGCGGTGTGTGGCTGATTTCGGCAGACGGCAAAAAAGAGCTTTTGAAATTCAATACAGAAAACAGCCCGTTGCCTTCAAATTTCATAACCGATATTGCCGTGAATGACCAGACGGGCGAAGTGTTTTTTGCAACGGAGCAAGGGTTGGCAAGCTATAAAGGCGATGCCATTGCAGGAGGCGAAAAATGTGGCAGCGCATTGGTGTATCCCAATCCTGTTGAGGCATCTTACAGCGGACCGATTGCAGTAAAAAATCTGGTGGATGATGCGTATGTAAAAATCACCGATGCTACCGGAACATTGGTACATCAAGGCAAAGCAAATGGCGGACAAATGATTTGGGATGGCAATACATATTCGGGCAGAAGAGTGGCAACAGGTGTTTACACGGTGTTTAGCGCAAATGAATCAGGTAAGGAAAAATGTGTGGCAAAGATTGCCATTGTGAATTAAGAAAATAGACATGAGATGTGAGACGCGAGACAAGAGAATATGACAGGACAAGAATTACAGACATATATTGACAACTATACAATAGCAGACTTTGACCGAATTAAACTTAAATGGAACGGCAAGTATGGACAAGACTTTATAGACGACAATTATGATTTTCGTATGCAAGTTTGTGAATTTGTTGTTCCCAAAATTGACAAAGTAAGTATTGAACTTATTCGTGATTTATACTCTGAGACAGCTAAAACATCACCAATGACTTTTGGCGTTTACAACAAGTTCCACCTTTTTGCAGACGAACTATTGAAACGTGGTGGGACAAAATATTTACTTGACTATATTCGTGGTGCATCACATTCAATGGACACAGCAATGAGTTCGGGCAGACTTACAATTTCAAAACAATTTGCAAAGGAATTGTTGGACTATTTTTACGAGTTAAAATCAAAAACCAACGACCCCGAAGAACAGAAACTTTTAAACGATTACATCAGACATAGACTTGAATACAATGCCAACAAATGAAACGACATTTTTATTTAGACCTGTTTATGAGATATGAGATGTGAAACAAGAAAACATGACAACAGAACAAAAAATATGGCAGGCATTAGAACAGGTGAAAGACCCTGAAATTCCTGTGCTTTCGGTGGTGGATATGGGCATTGTTACCAAAGTGGAAAGCAATGAAAATTCGGTGCGTGTGGTGATGACACCCACCTTTGTCGGCTGCCCGGCAATTGATGTGATGAAGAAAGATATTTACACGGCTGTTGTAAATGCGGGTTTTGAAAATGTGGTGGTAGATGTTGATTTTGAAACCCAATGGAACAGCAATTTAATGAGTGAAAATGCCCGCGAAAAACTGAGCAAATTCGGCATTGCGCCACCTGCGTTGCACGAAGGCGAAGTGTCGGAAGAGATGCTGAATAAAGTGCGTTGCCCGCATTGCGGCAGTGTTGATACAACTTTAAATTCTCCGTTCGGTTCTACCTTGTGCCGCGCTATTCGGTTTTGCTTTAGCTGCAAACAAGGCTTTGAACAATTTAAGCCGGTGGTTTAGTTGCAAGCAATGATTACGCAGATTGATGGATTACACGGATTAACAATCATCGTTTTCCGCCATTTTTATAGCAAACTTCGTATAAATCGTTAAGCGTGTAAAGCACATTATCCGTATGCAAAGCCCACCAATGTTTATTCAGAAAGTCCCAACCTCCGTATTTTTTGAGGTAGAAAAAGGCATCTTGCACATTCATTTTATAGGCATCGGCAAAGGCAGGAACAATATAAGCCATAAAACTGATTTTATCGCTTGTAGTTTTGTCTATTGTTTTATTTTTCATTGTTGCCATAATGCAATCGTTTTGCTCTTGCGAAGATAACGATTTTTTTGTGCGGATGTTTCAAGTAATGATTACGCTGCAAGCAATGATACACAAGTGATGATTACACGGATTGATGGATTACGCAGATTAACAATTAGATTTCCTACTGCCTACTCGCTACTCGTAACTCGCAACCCGCTACTTTAAAAAGATTTACCTTAGCAAAATGAGAAGCCTTCTTCTTTCCCTTTTTCTTTTTTCTTTTTCCATTTTTCACCTGCCTGCGCAGCAAAGAAATTTTGATTTGATTGCCACGCATACCACCGATGCCTACCTTTCTGCAATTGATAAATTCGGTAACGGTTATGTGGCAGGCAGAAACAAGCTGCAAAAGTTTTCAGCCGATGGAAAACTGCTTTATCCCTACGAAGAATTTCGCTACGGAGCTATTGGCAGCATTGATGTTACAAATCCGTTGAAGATTGTTGTGTTCTTTCCCGATGTGATGAAGGCGGTGATTTTGGACAAGTTTCTTGCTCCGCTTTCTACTTACGATTTTCTGCAATTAGGCTACCCGGCAGTTACGGCTGTTTGCGGCTCTACCGATGGCAGAATCTGGTACTTCGACAACGTAAGCCGAAGCCTCAAAAAAATTGATGAAACAGGAAAAGTATTGCGCGAAGGACAACCGATGAATACTCAACTGGCAAAAACACCCCTGCCCAATTTTATGCTGGAATACGACAACCTTATTTTTATGAACGATAGTTCGCAAGGGATTTTTGTGTTTGATGTTTTCGGCAGCTACAAAAAAATAATTCCTGTAAAAGGATTGGAAAAATTTCAGGCATTGGCACAAACCATTATCTATAACGATTCCGAAAATTTGTATGCCTTTGATATGCAAACTTTAGCGACCAAAACCCTCGCCCTGCCCGAAAATAATTCGCCCATCATTCAAGCGGCAATCGGCAAAGAATTGCTGATATTGCTAAAGGCTGACAAAGCGGAATTTTATTCGGTGAAGTAGATTTGCGGAATTGCAGATTGAGATGATTCAATACTTTTCCGAAACATTTCGCCCCCTTTGCCGTAAATGCCATACACAAAACTCTCTACAATGCTAAAACTTGATGTTAAAAAGCAACATTGCGTTTGCAGTCCGGCAGAAAAACATTACGTTCAGGCACTCCTCCCTTGAAGCCACCTTCGCAATGCTGAAAGGGAAGAGAAAAGAAAGAAATAAGAAGGGGAGGCTATAAGGGGGGAGCAAGTGGCTTCAAGGGAGGAGTGCCTGAAAATTCAAAGTTATGATGAAAAGTTCTACACACTTTTCACCGCGCTTAGCGACACACACGGCAAAACTTGAATTTACCCCCTAATCATATTAAATTTATATTTAATTCGATAGGGGCAAAAAGTGTCAATCAACTTTTCCAATGTTTTAAACTTTGGAAAACTTCTAAGGCACTTACATCCTTTGTGAACTTTGTTTACCACAGCAATGCAATCTTGCCTATGCTGCCTCTGCCTTCTAAAAATTCATGTGCAGTAGCCAACTCTGCAATGGGAAAAACCTTGCCCACTGCCGGTTTAAACACCATAAAATCAACTATGTCGCTTGATGTAATGCTATTATTTTATGTATCGGTTGATAACGACCATGAAAGTATAGTTCTCAGTAGCAATATTTATACAAGATTTTGTTTCTCTGTTAACAGGCAAAAAAATCCGGTAATCACAAAGAATAGTATAATAAACAAATGACATAATGCTACTGCCTGAGCCTGCAAAACATCTACTCCATGAAAAGTCAAAAGCCACAGTATAACACCCTCTTTAATGCCAATGCCTCCTGCAACGGAAGGAAATATTGCTGCCACGTATATCAATGGAAGTGATAATAAAATCGTTGTAAACGAGAAATTGATACTCATTGAGTTGATTAACATCCAAATAAAAGTTATATAAGACAAGTGGGATAACATACTTGTCATGAGCATCATAGCAGTTAAACGCCTTCTTGTTTTAAATGTATTCAAAAGGATTTTCAGATGCTCAAACCCTTTATTAACGTATTTGTTTACTAACGGAAATATTTTAAAGTGGTAAAAAGTAAATAACAAAACGGGAACAAACAGAGCAAAAATAAACAGAGAATAATTAAACTGTAAGTGAAAAAACTGTTTGTAATGCCAAAGAGAAAACGGGACAAATATTACTATTGAAAGCAATCCGGTTGCACGAATTAAAACAGGAATTGATATAGCATTTACAACGCTCTCGGAAACTGCCCTTAACACCATAAATTTATAAATATCATCACCTTGAGGCAATGGAGTTACAAAATCAAATGCAGGTCCTATAATTTTGTACTTAAATAGTTGTACAATATCAATATTGACATTGTAAAGTTTATTAACAAGATGCCATCGTAATGCATCAAAAAAATATTTTGCGAGATAAATGAGTACGGCAAAAACAAAGAATTTCCACTCAATTTGCTTAACAATAGCCGGAAGTTGTAGCCAGTTAACCTTGTAGATAAGGTAATAGACTATATACGCTGACGCAAATATTTTAAAAAGATACGAAATTATTGTTTTCAGCACAAAGGAGTTTTCTATACGAATGTTCAAAAAAACACTAATACTTTTTTGCAGAAATAAATCATTTGTAAAAAATAATGTGGAAACAGCCTGTTTTTTCATTACGTTAGTGCGTTAAAATTTCTTTATGGGTACACCCAAAGAGTCTCCGTTTTATTTTTTATTCAACAGCGAATACAAAGGCAATGCTCCGGCTTTTTATGATATAAGCCGGTTTAGCTGGATGGATGATGTGAGAAACAATTGGCATATTATCAGAGAAGAAATGCTTAGTGATATAAATCCATCAGACATTCCCGTGCCAAACCATAATCCTAACTTAGTTACAAATGCTAAATCATGGAGAAATATTTGTTTTTTTAATTATCGTTGGAGAAAAACACATATATGCAGAAAATATCCAAAGACATATTCGATACTAAAAAATATTCCAAACCTAAGCTATGCAGCATTAAATGTTTTAGAGCCGCAAAGTGAAATTTATCCGCATCGTGGCGACACCAATATAACAGCAAGATGTCATTTGGGGATTGTAATTCCCGAAGGGTTGCCAAATTGTGGTATGAATATTGCCGGCAACGAAATTGAATGGAAAGAAGGAGAGTTTTTTGCTTTTAGTGATGCCCAACGCCATAGCGCGTGGAATAAAACATCATCGTATAGGTTTGTTTTTGTGATTGATGTGATTTTAGATGATTATGCTCAACAAAAAGACTGGTATTGTGCAAAAATTTTAGGCGTTTTAAGTTTAAAAACAATTGCATACAAAGCTGCTTTTCTTAATCATACCCCAAAAGCTATTATATTGATTTTACATTCAATGCTGACTGCAGGATGGTATTTGTATATTAAACTTCAAAACAGTATTAAAATAGCATGAAAAAAATCATCAACTCAATTAACCTGAGATTAATAGGCGTTTGGATTGTAATTATTATCGCGACAGATTTGGTGATGCTATTTCAGGCGAGTAATTAGCAACAACCGAAAAATGATATAAAATATATTTTATGATTACTGCTGAAAGATTAGAAAAAATCCGGCTTCATTTTGTTATTGCAACACCCAGAACCGGCAGTACATTATTGTCAGCAATGTTTAATACACACAACCGGCTGCTTTCGCCAAACGAAGAGCCATTCGCCTATAACTTATATCCTAAATATAAAGATAAAACCGAATGGAATTATGAGTTGATTGATGAGTTTTGCCGTGATTTTTTTTTATTCTCGGAAGGGAGGTTGAAAAAAAGATTTATCACAATTGAGCAACTCAAACAAGTATTGGAAACGCATAAGTCATGTCTGAATTTTGAAAATGTCATTAAGCTGGCTTATTTAAGTTTCATTCCCGAAAAAGATAAAACGGAAATCACCCACATTATTGATAAGCAATTAGAGTTTCATTATTTTTTAGAAAAAGTCGCCAGGTTTTATCCAAAGAGTAAGTTTCTGGTTCTTGCAAGAAATCCTTTGGATAATATTTTGGTAAGAATGAAACGCATAGAACGTGAAAATACCGGTGCCGGTATGAACCGACACATAAAATTATATTATTATTTGATGTTATCTTTCAAATGGAAGTATGAATACGACAGCATCCTTTCAAAAATAAAATCAGTTGAACAGGAACGGGTTTTTATAGTCAAGTATGAGGAGCTTGTTTTGAATCCTGAACAGGAATTAAAGAAAATAGCCGATTTTTTCCGTTTTGATTTTCACGAATCCATGCTGCAATATCATATTTTAGGAAAACAGCATCTTGAGCATATAACAAAGGATAATACTCCGGCAGATAAGCTTTTCTATGCTTTACATCAAGGAATTACAGAAAAAATTTATACTCATAAGATAGACTTTTGGAAAAATGAATTGTCGGATGAAGAAGCTGATTTAATCCGGCATATCTGTGGAGCTACGGCTGCAAAAATGGGATATGAAAAATGCAATGACAAAGGCAAAATAAAGAAGGGTATTTTTTATTATTACGCTTACCTTTATTTTGGGATTCGTCATATTTTCATACCATATATCTATCATCGTTTGCCTTTCAGATTAAAGTATATCATTAAAAAAATAAAATATAGAAAAACATTTAAGCAAGACAGATATGCTTCGGGAGATTTTAGCGAATCTGCTATCTGATTAAAACTCTAATGAAGTTTGCTGCAAATTGATTCAGAAGTAATATTGTAAATCAATAAATATAAACCGGATAGCAAAACAATATTAAATTGCATTGAATAATAAATAGTTTTTTAATGGCAACAACATTTCCTGCAGATTTCTATATTGAAACTATTCACCGGGAGTATGACGGAACAAACGATCCTGTGTTTTTTGATAAAACGCAATTTGCATGGGCTGCGGATTTGGAAGATAACTTTCCTGAAATTATGAGGTGTTTGGAGCCTGTATTTAAAGATGATTTTAAAGGGCTATCGGTAAATCCTGAAATTCATATACAATTTCCGCCTAAGCTGTGGAAAGGTTTTGTTTTTTATTTCAATGGCATTAAGTTCAAAAAAAATCTCAGGCAGTTCCCGTTTCTTGCGCAAAAGCTTACAGCAATTCCGCATCTGATTACGGCATCCGTCAGCGTGTTAGAGCCTGGAGCATCACTATTGCCCCATAATGGCAGCACTAATGCGGTAGTAAGGGTACATCTGCCGCTAAAAGTTCCGGGAAAATTTCCTGAATGTGGAATGAATATAGAAGGGCATGATATTTCATGGGCGGAAGGAGAGATACTGATGTTTTGCGATATGAAAATGCACCATGTGCAGAACAACACTGCCCATCGGAGATATATTCTGCTGATGGATGTAATGCGTCCGGAATTTGTACATTTGAAGAAAATGGTATGCGTTCATACCATTGCAAGAATAATTACTAATGTATTTCTGAATATCGGTCGGAAATTATTAAAATAGAATGATGCCTTTGACGAATATAAACAGGAAAAAACCAACTGATTTCTGGGCTTACATAGAGTTCGGAATCATGTATTTTTTTATAGGTATTTTATGGTTATGGTTTTTATTTAAAAAGCTGCAATGAGCGAAACTGATAATAAATTGTGGTATGGGGTTTATGGCGAAGAATATCTTGGTGATGAACCCGCTTTTTTTGATGATATAAATTTTGAATGGGCGGGATTTTTAAAGGCGAATTATCCGTTAATTAAAGAAACGCTTACTCCGCTGATGCACGAAAATAATACTGATTTTAAATCTTATTTTGATGAAAATATTCAATACCCTCCTCTAAACTGGAAAACAATAGGCTTTTATTTTTGGGGAAAAAAGAATCATCAAAATGCAAAGCGGTTTCCTGAAATAGAACAGGTTTTCAACCGGATACCGGGCTTGATTTCTGCTTCATTTAATTTATTAGAACCACATTCGCAAATCAAGCCGCACTTTGGCGATACGAATGCCGTGTTCCGAGTGCATTTGGGCATCAAAATTCCTGCGGGCTTGCCCGATTGCGGCTTTACGGTTAAAGGCGAAACAAAAGCATGGGAGGAAGGAAACTTGCTGGTTTTCCTTGATGCAAATGTTCATGAAGCATTTAATCATTCGGATGAAAGAAGATATATTTTACTTTTAGATATTATCCGCCCTGAGTTTGCCGCGCAGAAAAAACAGGTTTGTGTAAAAGTATTAAGTATGTTAAGCCTGTATTTTATCCTTTCGTGTATTCCCGCTTTCGCTGTTTTTATTTACAGGTATGCTCAAAAAATTCCAAACTGGCTTATTGATTTTATTTTGTTGCCGGTAATTTTATTCTGGCATATCTATCTGCCAATTCAGCAAAGAATAAATGTCAAAAAAATCTTTCAGTTATCTTCATAGATAATTTTAAAATATTCAGACAATTCGGAAAATTCAGAAGGAGAATATTTGACGTATCCTTCTATCAGCTTGTTTTTTTTGTCTTTGTCATTTAATATAAGCGTAGTTACATCATTACGACCATAATATCGAAAGAGCGTTTCTTTTATCGAAATTGATGCTTTTTGATATTCCTGTTTATCTAAATAATATAATTGATTATAGTGCGTATCATTTTCATCAGCTAATTTATATCCTAATTTCTTATTAAAATTTATTGAGTTGTAATTGTCTTTCAGAATTTTGGCATATAATGTTTCATTACTAAGAAAATAAAAGCTCAAATCGGTAAGCATTAAAGAAACAACTACCGGGATATGCGATTCGGTATAACGGTTATCCCATATAAACATTCCTCCTTCAGATTGACTGTTTTTATTTGCGCTATGAATTATTCCGACAGAAGTTTCATCAACCTCAATGATAAATGCAAAAGCGTATTTATCATTCTTTTTAGCTTCAAACCATTTTAAATGTTCTGAACGCGAAATAAAATTTCTGTATTCCATCTTACTGCTTATGGTTGGATGATTTCTCCAATACCTGACCAATTCAACATCGGCTTCCTCCATTGGTCTTAGAAAAACATCGTAATACCTGATAACCATAATTCAGATAACTTGTGAAGTTAAACCTAAAATATACCCGCCATCAATTGTAATAGATTGTCCTGTAATTCGTCTGGAAGCATCCGATAGCAGAAAAGCACTTAAATCCGCAATGTCTTCCGCCTCTGCAATACCCGCAAGATAATACTCCTCGTATTTTTTCATTTTTTCCTCGTTTTTATTATCTGTGTCGAATGAAAATGTCTTATCGTACATTGGCGTTTTTACCATTGCGGGACAAATACAATTGGCTCTTATTCCCGAACGGTAATTTTCCATCACCAAACATTTTGAATAGGCTTCGAGGGCGGCTTTGCTGCCCGCATACAAAGCCCCTGACGGATAAGGATATTGTGCAGCAATGGATGACAGAAAAATAACAGAGCAATTCTTATTGATTTTTTTACTCTTGAATATTGAAGTCATCAGTAATACTGCACCATTATAGTTAACGTTGAAGATATTATCAATATCGTTTTTACCTATAAACTTTACGGGATACGGATAGATAATTCCGGCAGCATGAACAATACCATCCAATTTCGGAATATCCTGGGCGAGTTTTTTTACGGCATCTTCATCAGTAATATCAGTCAAAAAAATATTTTTTTCATTGGCGTGCATCAGGTTCAATGTTTCATTCAGGCGTTCTTCATTGCGCCCGACAGCAATAACTTTTCCGCCCAATGCAGCCGTATGTATGGCTATTTGCCTGCCTATTCCCGATGAAGCCCCTGTAACGAGAATCGTTTTTCCTTCTAAGGAAAATTTGTTGAGTAAATCGTTTCCCATTCTTAAAATTATTTATGCGGAATCTTTATTTCCGTGATATTCAAGTAATGGCGGACAAATAATACTTTCTGTTTCCAATATTGCTGTTCCCCATGATAAGCCTACTCCGAATCCGCAAAGCATCAGTTTCAGATTGCGGTTTTGAATTTGCTCGTTTAATTCCGTTACAATGGTCAGGGGAATTGAAGCGGAACTTGTGTTACCGAATTTCCAAAGCGAATAAGGCATTTTTTCAGGTGGGATTTTCAATAATTTTCTAAGCGTTTCATTCATCAGCAGGTTAGCTTGATGAAAAACAAAATAATCAATATCTGCAACAGATTTATCGGATAACGACAAAGATTCTTTTATGGTGGGTAATACCTCATTTAGTGTAAAATCAAAAACATCGCTTCCGTTTAATACAAGGCTAAGTTTGTTTCGTTCAATTCCTTTGTCAATTTTTTCTGCTTGCAGCGATGATACGGTTGCGGGTTTTCTGCAACCTCCTTCGGGAATGATAATACTTTTGTAGCCGCTGCCGTTGCTTTTCAGATTAAATTCTATTCCATTGTTGCTTTCATCAAATATCAAAGCGGTACATGAGCCTGCATCGCCAAACAACGGAAAAGTGCTCTTGTCGGTTTTGGAAACTGACATTGATGATTTATCACCGCAAAGAATCAAAATCTTCTTTACAGCACCCGAATGGAGAAATGAGGCGGCAACCGACAGTGCATAAACAAAAGCCGAGCAGCCTAAGTTAATATCAAAAGCGATACAGCTCTTGGGTAATCCAAGCCTGTCTTGCAGCAAAACAGATGTTGCGGGCAGGTAATAATCGGGCGATTGGGATGCAAAAATCAACCCGTCAATTTCATTTTTGTTCCAGTTTAATTCTGAAATAAG
Source organism: uncultured Chitinophagaceae bacterium (assembly GCA_964605875.1). Classification (GTDB taxonomy): domain Bacteria; phylum Bacteroidota; class Bacteroidia; order Chitinophagales; family LD1; genus UBA7692. The sequence goes on along the minus strand of CAZSEG010000001.1, from coordinate 5,551 downwards.
TTTTTCGGCTGCCTGAAAACATAAATCGGATGTTGTGGTATTGCTGTCGGCAATTCTTTTTTCGGAAACACCTATTGTTTTAATTAGCTGCTTTCGCTCCGCTTCAGTCAATAAATCATAATCTTCGTTTTTATCAATTTTTGATGGAACACATGCGCTGATACCGGCAATTTTTACGCTTCTGAAAGTGAAGGATGCCATAGTTTAGCGGTTGTTTTTCAGCACAACATTATAGAGGTCGGTTAATGTTGTGCAGTTTTTTAAATCGGCTCCGGTGAAGTGTTTTTCATACTCGGTGTTGATATGCGCTATGATGATAAGCGCATTCATGGAACTCCACCATTCGAGTTGCCGGAAATCGGTTTCCGCGCTCAATCCACCGGTATCAATATCTTCAAGCTGCTCCTTAATTTTTTCAATAAATACTTCTAAACTGTCTTCCATTTTATTCTATTGTTAAAATTGTTGCTGCCCACGAAACACCCACGCCAAAAGCTACTAACATAACTTTATTACCCTTTACTGCTTTGCCGCTTTCTATTGCGTTGCTTAGTGCAATCGGAATAGTACATGAAACGGTGTTACCCGTGTGTGCAAGATTAACACAAAATTTTTCTTCCGGTATTTCTATTATTTTTCTGAGCAGCTTAAGCATATAAAGGTTGGCTTGATGAAAAATAAAAAAGTCAATATCATTAATCTTTAAATTTTCTTGTCGCAACAAATTTTCTACCACTTTCGGCACTACATCAATAGCAAAGGCTAAAACATCATCCCCTTTCATGTAAAAATGCGCTGCTGAAGAAATATTACCAAACTCATCTTTAAACTCCGATAGGTCGGCTTGTTTTATCGGATGTCGGAATCCGCCTGCCTTCATCATCATTATATCTCCTTTGTTGCCGTCTGTTCCAAATATAAAACTTGATAAGCTTGGTTTATCGCCACCGGAAATCAATGTTGCCGTAGCTGCATCACCAAATAAAATTCTTGAACTTTTATCTTGTGGGTGTATATTGTTCACAATTTCTTCTGCATTAAGCAGCAGGATGTTTTTTGCCGAATTTGTTTTAATAAGACCGCTTGCAAGATTCAAACCATATAAAAAACCTGTGCAACCTAAATTTATGTCTAATGCGCCAATATTGTTGGAAAGGTTAAGCCTGTTTTGAATCAAACAAGCCGTTGTTGGAGTAAAGTAATCGGGGCTTTGGGTGCAAAAAATCAAAAAATCAATTTCACTGCGATTGATATTTGTTTCGGCAAAAAGATTTTCGGCAGCTTTAACTGCCATATCTGAGGATAACTCACCAATTTCTGCAACACTTCTTTCGCGAATGCCTGTTATTTTAAACAAACCGGTTGAAGTTATTTTTGGGAAGATTTTCTCCAAATCTTCATTGGTTAATTTTTTGTGTGGGAGGTAGTAAGAAATATGTCGGATATAAGCATCCATCTGCGCTGCTTTTTATGTTTAACGGCTATAAATCTTACTGTTTGGAGTGTTGCAATCTCGCCTTGTAAGTAACGGCAATCCACAGCAACCTGAAATAATCCCAAAGATTATATCTGCTTCCTTTTTTGGGTGTATAACTCACAATCTGATAAGCGGTTGGCGTATTTAACGATTCAAAGAAAACATCCATATTGGGCATAAGTTCGATACTATTTTTAATTTTTGATAAAAGGGAACTGCTGATGAGTCGGAAACTTGACTTTCGCGCCTCCCCTTTTCGTTGCAAATTATATAAATACAACTTGTACAACAGTATTTTAATTCCTTCCTGCTTTAGGGTTTTCGGGATGCCATAGACTAATTCACATTTGGTTTCTTTCCATTTGTTGCAGAGCTTTAAAATCTGCGAAGGAGGATATTCCCCATCATCGTCAATAGTTACAACCAAATCATTTTGTGCCTGTTTAATACCGAGCCATGTTGCTTGTTGCTGCCCAATTCTTTCAGAACAAAAAATTACCTTTACTTTAGCATTTTCCGATTGTTTTTTTTGTAAAAGGGTAATTAGCTTTTCATCTCCGCAATAGTCGTTTACTACAAGAATTTCGTAGTCGCTAAAGTTATTTTGAATTTCAGCGCATAGCTCATCTATATAACTTGCAATCCAGCGCAATGACTTGTAAGTAGGAACTACAACAGATATTTTCGGAAGCAATTCGTGCAACTTAGTTTCGCTCATAAAGCGCATAATAAGTAATTTATATTTTAACGCACTTCAATTTTTAATAACATGAATGTAATAATTGAAATGGACGGTTGTAAAAAAGGAACTTTTATATTGCGCTCCAATTGAAAAAGCAAATAGGTAACTCCTTTGTACAACAACTTTTTTCCGGCAGAAAGTTTTCTGCGGGAAAATATCGTTTGTTGTTTTTCCTTTTAGGGGTATTGTTTTATTCTAATACCGTTCCTAATGGTTATTCTTTAGATGATTCGCTTGTTGTTGAAGGGCACGGGTCGGTTGCAAAAGGATTTGCCGGCATTCCTGAAATTTTATCTTCTCCTTATCAGAATGATGAAGAACAGTCGGGAGAATATCGTCCTGTTGCCATTGTGAGTTTTGCCATTGAGTATGAATTTTTTGGAGCTAACACAGTAATAAACCACTTTTTCAATGCTGTATTGTATGGCGTTGTTTGCCTGTTGGTATTTTCCCTTTGGCTTAGGCTTTTCGGTATGGCGTATTTTGAATGGGTTTTTGTAGGGTCATTGATTTTTGCCATTCATCCGATTCACACCGAAGTAGTTGCCAGCCTTAAAAACAGGGAAAATATTTTGAGCCTGCTTTTTGGTTTGGCAGCGTGCAGATTTTTCTTGCGGTATTTTGATTCCCGGAATTTCTTTTGGCTTGCAGCAACATGGATATTTTTTCTGCTTTCCCTGCTGTCTAAAATTGACGGGGTTGTTTTTGCGGGCATCATTGCTTTGATGGCATTTTACAAAGGGGAAAGTTACAAACGAATAGGCATTGTTGTATTTGTAATGGTGGCTTTATACTTTGGTTTAAAACTTTCCATGCATCATTTTCTGCCGCCTGCTTTTCGTAATAATTACATCTATGAAAACCCGCTTTTCGGAGAGGTGTCGTTTGTCGGGAAGATAGCTTTTGCAATGGCAACACTGTTCCACTATTTCAGGCTGTTGCTTTTTCCCTATCCGCTGAAATTTTACTATGGATATAACCTTATTCCAATTCCGCATTTAACCGAACTGCTGCCATGGTTTTCGTTGTTGCTGCATTTTGCATTGTTGGGTTATGCAGTTAAAGGATTATTCAAAAAATCATTTTTTGCCTTTGCAATCCTTTGGTATCTGGTATCTATAGCTATATTTTCTCAGCTTGCCGAGCCGGTTATGGGCATTATTGGCGAGCGACACACCTTTATTGCTTCGGTAGGCTTTGCTATGGGTTTGTCCTGTTGCCTTATGGCGTTATTTGGTATTTTACAGGCAAAGATTGGGAATAGGCAAGCCGGTACAGTTAAAGCAATAACATTTGCAGGATTAGTGCTGCTCTGCTTTTTTTATGTTGTTGAACGAAATAAAGACTGGAAAGATGGCGACACTTTAATTGATAATGATATTCATAAATTGGAAAATTCCGCTTATGCCCATTTTGAATATGGTAATAACCTGATTCGCAGGGCAGACAAAACGAATATCGAGGAAAAATTTAATGGTTTTGTAAATAAGGCAAGCACAGAATACCAAAAAGCCGCAAAGGTTTATCCTCGTTTTGCTTTTGCATGGTATAATACCGCTATGTGTTATTTACGTTTAGACTCTCCAAAGATTGCGGACGGTTATTTTAGAAAGGCATGGGAATTAGATACTGTTTTCAGGAGTACCAATTACTTTTTGGGCTTGCAGGCAGCCGAGCGAAAAGATACGGCAGCGGCAATTGATTTTTATGAGCGTGAATTGCGCTACAAACCCGAAAATGTAAGGGCAATTGAAAGACTGTATAACTTATGTGTTTTTAGCGGGCAGCCGCAGAGGGCTTTGAATAATTTTCTGATAATTTCAGCTAAAAATGCCCAAAACCCAAGAGTATATACGGCATTGGGTAACTTGTATTTGATGAAAAGCGATACGGCAACTGCTACACAGTATTACAGGATTGCAGAAGCCAAAGCCCTTAAACCGCCACCCGAGTTTTTTTGGTAGTTTCATCCCAAAGAACATAAAGCGTTATCGCCTTTGTGAACTTTGTGCCTTCGCGGGATAAAAAATGCCCCGTGCGCACGATAAAAGCAATACCGAATAAGCATATCGCTGTAACCTTTTGTATATTCTTTCGTACATAAGGTACTAATAAAACACTCATTCTATGTTTATGCAAGCTATGCATTGTGCCACATTTCGGCAATATTTCAATTATTATGGAGGCTTTCAATGGTTATCAATAGTTTGGCACGGTTTTGGTTTGTGTAGATTTAGCGTAAGTTCATCAATAATATTTTGTGCTTTGCTATTGTTAATTTTTAATACTCATATTATCTTAATATTACAATATTAAATACATTTAGCAACCCAAACAGTTTTGATTATATCTTACACAAACACATTAAACAGGAAAAACATGAAACTTTTATCCTCTATTTCAAATTTGGTTGTACGCACTTTTAAGTCGGCTAAGTGCCTGCGTAATGTAGCAATTATCCTTTTTGTGGCTTATGCTGCACAGCACGATGCAAAAGCCCAGAATGTAATTAGTGTCGCAGTTAATTGGCCCTCTTGGAGCGGAGAAAACAGAGCGGATATTCATGGCTCTTCAGGACGGATCTTAGCACGAGTTTGTGATCCGAGCAAATGCTTCAATGGCAGCAGCGGTAGTTTTTCTATTGGACAAACAGTTGTTGCAACTACCTGCGAAAGCGGAACTTTTACTTTGAGGTTATATGATACTTATGGTGATGGTTGGAATGGGGGGGGGTCTATCTCTGTTTACAATAATGGTACATTAATCAATACATGGACTTGGTCAAATGGTTCATCAGCTTCTACAACTTTTGCAGTTGCTTCCAATGGCAATTGCCAGGCTGCTACAAATATGGCAAGCGGGGGTGATACAAAAATCTGCAAGGGGCAGTTTTATGATAATGGCGGACCGGGAAGTAATTACAGTGCAAGTATAGACTATACCCATACGTTCCGTCCCAGTTCTAACGGGGCAAAAGTGCGTGCTACCATGCACGGGTGGGTGTTGAACAGTAGTGCTGCAACTAATCTGTATGTGTATAACGGTGTAGGAACGGGCGGAACTTTATTGGGAACCATGAACGCAGAGTCAGCTTTGCCTTCATCATTTATTTCTACAGATAACTCGGGTGCGCTTACCTTCCGTTTTGTATCTAATAATAGCAGTACAAAAGCGGGTTGGAGCGCGTATCTCGAGCAGCAGAATGTTCCTGCAACAACCATTTCTTATGGTGGCACTCTTTGTAATTCAGGCTCTTCGCTTTCTCCAACCATTACCGGCTCCACAGGCGGCACATTCGGCATTTCCGGCTCGGGGGTATCTATTAACTCAAC